>NZ_QTVH01000009.1:0-947 GCF_003435975.1 Clostridium sp. AF36-4
CTTCCATCGACGGTTGCCGCCGTAAGCACAAAGCCGTTTAACACATCTCCGTGGTGCGGCGTGTATGTTTTTCCTTCCGTTTCATAAGTAATCGTTTTCTTGGTTACGCCACCTGCCGCTTCTTTTCCCTGCACGGTAACGGTTTTCAGCACTTTGTCATCGCCCTCACCCTCGTAATGAAATACAATCTTTCGTCCGACGGAATCGGTAATGGCTGCCAGATGAATGGCATCGGTGTATGTATAGGTAATAGCATTGTCATGGGCGTCTTTTTGCAGCACAACAACACCATCTTCGTTAAAATAGGTGCGAAGTCCGGTTTTATCACGAAGCAGGTAGGTACAGGAAATGCCATCCACGGTCTGCTTAAAATCCTCCAGTTTTAAATCTTCGTAAGAGTAGCCACTCAGTCCTTGGATTGCGTAAGTTTTTGCTGCCGCATCGGCATTCGTTTCAATCCCAATCACACCAGCACTTCCATAGTGAAGATACGCGGGATTTTTTCCCCAGCCCTCTTCTTCTGCCAGTGTTACGGTTTCAATCCACGGAAGGTCATAGCGCCATCCGCTGGCAATCCCGTATACGTCATGCCCTTCCCGGCTGACAATCTTCGTCCGCTGGGTTTTGGTTTCAATCGCATCCTCCCCATCCTGTTCTACATTGCGGTGAGCCTCACCCACTTCATAAGAAACTAAGAGGTCTTTTAACGCTTTTTTATGTTTGGATAACAGGGCACGGTTGACAAGGATTTTGTGCTCTTTTTTGTCCTGCGTCCGGTATTTAACCCATACCGTGTCAATTTCGAGTTTGTCTAAATATTCAACGGTTGCATGTCCGAGATTGGCTTCGTTGCTGTCATAATAGCGGTTGAGTTCCAAGTCCATCCCGCCGGTTCCTTCTAAGGAAAGGTCGGTACGGGAAAGCATGAGCCGCCCGCTTGCCGTGTC
>NZ_QTVH01000009.1:957-105436 GCF_003435975.1 Clostridium sp. AF36-4
AAGGTCGGTACGGGAAAGCATGAGCCGCCCGCTTGGCGTGTCGACACCGTCCGGGTTCTCTGCCTCTAACGGGGAACCGGCAAGATAGTTCTCATAGACGCCACGGAAAGTATCTCCATAGGCTGCCTCCACTGCTGTCTGATAAGTTTCTCCGGCAGCTTTACTGATGGTGCTGCAGGAGAAAACTGCCACGCCACACAAAACTGCTGTTGTAATTCCGTGAATCACTGCTCTTAAGTCTCTCATAAATTTAAACTCCTCTTCTTCCTGTTATGTCTTTTTTATTTCGGAACCTCGGCCGTTTCTGCCGCCTGCAGTTCCTCTTTCTTTACCACATCGGACCACTTCCGATTGTCCGAGGCTTTTCCTTTTGCCCGAATCAGTTCCATCGCTTTTTTTCCGGTCTGTACCGACAGTTTTTCCGCCTTTTCCAAATCTTCTAAGCGGTAGCCTTCTTTCTGCATCTGGTACTTTATATTTTCATCGATTGTAAAAAACTCTTTTTCCAGCTGTTTGTTTGTCTTTTCCCAGTCGTTTGTCTTCTTCTGTATTCTGGCTACTTCTTCTTTGTCGGTTTCATACAAGGTGGCATATACGTCTGCCACCTGTCGGTCATCTTTGGAAAGGGACCGGTAAATCTTATCCCCCTGCCCCTTTGTAGAGGGCTCTTTTCTCTGCAGTAAAAATAATCCGGCGAAAACGCATAAAATTACTGCAGCTGCCACAAATATTATCTTTTTCCCATATTGCTTTTGTTTCATTGTTTTCTCCCTCCCTGTCTCTTATGACTGCTCTGTCATGGTATAAGCAATCTCCGTCTTACCATCTTTTTTTGCCTCTACCGGAATGGACTGATACGTTTCACAAGATTCACCACGCTCCAGACTTCCGGTTAATTTCCAGACCATTACACCTTTTTTCGGCTGGTATTTTAATAACGTGACGCCCTCCACGCCTTCTTTTAAATCATCTTCCTCAGCAAAAGAAGATGCGTTTTGAATCTCCAGTTCCTTTGGATTTACGGAAATCGTAACGACTTTACTTTGTCCTTTTTTTAAGTTTCCGGCGTTGATTTGCAATTCATAATGACTGCCCTGTCTGACTTCCATCTGTTTTTTGGTCGTCTGCACTTTGACGGTGTACTGTTCAACCACATCCAGTACACCAAAGCCTGTCATTTCACCACCAATGCTGTAAAGCTCATTGCCACAGGCCGCTAAAACAGACTCCTGTTTCTTCAGATTCATGGCAGATACTTCGCTCCACTCATCCAGATAAGCGTCGTATACATAAACGTCTTTTGTCTCACTTTCTTTTACCAGATAAATTTTACCGCGAATCACTACCGGTGCCGCAAAACGGTCAGAAACCGTATACGGACACACCGTTCCCGGCTCTTCCCATGTATTTTCTTCCGGCAGATACTCTTCAAAAAATAAACTTGATTCTTTCTCTTTCAAAACAAACACACGATTATCTACGGCTGCCGCTCCAAGAATCGTACTGGTTCCCGGCATAACGGTTGTTTCCCATGTATCTGTATTCATATCATAAACATCCACCCGGTCTGTAGCTCCTGCTTTTGAAAAAGCATATACTTTCTTGTCGCAAACGGCTGTGGAAAGATTCGTTCTTCCCTCTTTCATGGCTGCCTTTTTCTGCCACTGCTTACTCTCTGTATGATATACATAGACATTTTTCAATGCTTTCGCATCTGTCTTTGTGCTTGTCTGTCCACCGATTACGTAAATATCTTTGCTATCTGCAATCATGGCTGCCTTGCAGATACCGGAGACATTTCCCGGATAATCCGGCAAACTCTCCCATGTTTTCTTTTCCGTATCAAATGCAGCAAAGGAGGAAAGTGAGCCGGTTTCATTCTCACCGCCAAGTACATATAATTTCTCACCTGCTGTTACAACCGATGCATTTTTACGTGATTTCTCCATCGGTGTCTGATAAACCCATTCCGACTGACTTGCCGTGTTGTAAACCATACGTGAGGATTCTCCGGTCAGCGTTTTATTTTCTCTTGCCGTAACGGTAAATCCAAGTGTTTTTCTAACTGTATCATTTGTATACAGATACTCATAACTTGTGCCGGTCACAATCGTTTCTCCGATTTTTCTGCTTCCATCGTAAATACAGACAACATATTCTTTGGCATGTTCGACCGGCTGCCATGTCAGTGTATAACTATCCTGTCCTTTTATCCCTGTCACTTCCGGAATGGCAAAACGTTTTTTCAAATGCAGCGTATAACTGCCGGTTGCTTTGTTTTTTGCACTAACCTTTATGTAGCGTCTTTTGTTGTAACTGCCCACAAAGGAAAAGTTTTTGTTCGTTCCGGTATTATCCGCATAGCCAACCCGCTCTTTACTCTCATCATACATGGTTGCCTGCGTATCCATGGCAGAATCGGTATATACCTCATACGCAATGCCCGGTTTCGTGTCAAAGTAGAAATAGTTTTCCTGACCTTCTTTGATAATGTCTCTGGTAATTGGCTCATTTTCCTTTAACTGAACAGCTCCATCAAATCCTACTACTTCATAATTCACGGTAAAATACGGATTTCTGTCTAATTCCGCCTGATATGTGCAATTTGTGTTTTCTGCAACCAGAGTGGCACCATAATTATTCTCCCCCTGATGCCATCCTTTCACAAGCGCCGTCACATCCAGTGAATAACTTCCTTTTTTCTGGATGCCGATCTTGGCTGCTGCCTCTGCCTCATAAGCCGGACGGTTGTTGAACGTCAGTTTTTTCGCAGACCATTTATCTTTTACTTTGTGCACAGAAATATCAAATGTTTTTCCTGCTCCCATTTTTAATGTCTTTTTATTTTTGATATGTAACGCTGCACTTCGTATCTGTGCATTCGGCTTTTTCAAATCCGCTATCGCTGACATCTGAACAAATCCAATACATTTATTCGCCTGTAAAAGCAGTGATTTATCATAGGTAAATGTTCCGTTTGGTGCTCCGCTGTAGGCTGCTCCTACTTTTACATTTCTGCTGTGTTTGTCTGTCAGATAACTGGTTCGCATCTCCATTGGGAATTTTCTCTTTTTACTGTTCCACCATTTCTTTGACGGCGTCACGGTAAGAGTCTTTTTCTTCTTGTTATATTTGACTTTTACTTTAGAAGTAGAAACTCCGTTTGCATCGGTCACAATTGTATGCAGACGCTGGTATTTTTTCTTGCCCTTTTTCGTTTTGAAATATACCTGATTTCCCTTTACCTTGATTTTCATTTTTCCTGCATTGATTTTGAACGTCCACTTCTTTGCCTTCTGCTTTTTCGACACGGTAATGACTTCCTGCACACGTTCCGGGAAAATGTTATAGGTGATGCTTGTGTTTTTTAACACTTTGGAGTAAGAAACAATATTTTGGTTTAATACATCGGTTTGTTTGGATTTCTTGGGATTGCTGATTTTACCATTCACCGCTTTCATCTTTTTCCCATTCAATGACCAGGATAAGCAAGCAGAGCCTCGTTTTAAGGAAATCATTGACTTTTTATTCGCCTTTTTGGACACTTTAATCGATAAATCTGTAGATTTTGTTTTATATTGTTTCTTTCCTGATTTCACAAGTGTCGTATTAATTTCTTTCCAGACACCTTTCTTTTTATAGTGAACCGGCATCGAATACGCGACTGCCGTAAAACTTCCATCGGATAACGCAAACTGTTTAAGGAACCGGTTTCTCTTATTGATTAGCTCCTTGGTAATCTTCGCATTGACTGATACGGTATCCGCTTTTACCTCTTTCCATGCCGCCCCCGGTAAATGCACTCCCGATAGCAGCAGTGCCGCCGCGGCCGCTCCGCCAACAATTTGTTTGCATTTTCTTTCTGTTATTTTCATAATTAAACTCTCCTCTCTATTTATTCGTTCATTTTTTTATTATAATAGAGAAAAGTTTATTTGAAAAGGAACAGTAGCTCCATTTTCAGGAACTACCGGTAATGTTTTTGTATGATTTTGTCGAAAAATTACATTTTTTCTGCAAGTTCCATAATCCACTCTTTTTTCGGAATAACTGCGAGCCAATCCTTTGGAAGATCGTCCATCCCATAATAAAGTGCTGCCGGAAGTATCCGCATCAGCGAGCCATTTCCATTATCAAACTCTCCCTTTTCTCCACACAATAGCGGTTCTGTTCCTCTGCCGTAATTCATAATTGCTTTGCAGGTAGAGATACCACAATCAAAATTTTCCTGATACGGTATGTAATCGCCATATAAAATCCAATTACTAAATTTGTCCATCAACCGTTTGTAATCTGGCTGTTGTGTTTCTATCTCTCCCAACCACTCCATCGTTGCAACTGCCATACTGGAATCATCTGACCATGTACCGGCCGGCTGATTATGTGTTCCGTATCCTATCATGTCCGTTACCGGAGTTTCTTTCAATTCGTCACGGGACACAAACTCCACCGGAACTCCCAGGGCATCTCCGATGACCAAGCCCATTATGGAGGCTGCATATTTCTTTTTTAATTGGTTCATTTTATATCACCCCTATCAACACAATAAGTCCTGCCACCGCAAAAGCAAGAACCAAATACATTATGGTAGCCAGTCCTCGTTTTATCAAAATTTTCTTCCACGGGTCAGTATAGTTGACGCCTTCCATTCCTTCAATAAGCCATATTTTACTATGTCCTACCCATAAGCACTTTCACAATTTCACCTATATTCTCTATGATATAATCTGGTTTTTCATATTCTTTTTCAACGCTCTGATACTTTGCAAATCCCTGACGTACCCAGATCGTTTTCATACCGAGCTGCCTTGCCGGAACAATATCATTTTCAAGTCTGTCTCCGACCATTATTGCATTTTGTGGATTACAGCCAGCCTGCTCAAGCGCCAACCTAAAGATTCTCAAATCCGGCTTTTCATACCCCGCTTCTGCGGAAGCTGTGACAACATCAAAATAATGCAAAACTCCCCAATTATGTAATCTCTTTTTTGTCCCCGCTAATTGATTTGCAATAATGCCCAATTTATATTTGCCTGACAAAGCTTTTAGCACATCTTCTATTCCTAAATAAAACTTTTCTAAACTACTGTCCCATTCCGGCAAAGTGACTCCGTAAGCCTGTGCCGCCTGTTTTATCGGTGTAGGACTTACTTTTGCCGCCTGATGCACTTTTTCCATAAATTCATCACGTTCCAAGCCCTTCGCACTTATCACGTAACTGCATCTGCTTTCATAAACATCCGATTCATCAACCAGTGTTGAACCAACATCTAAAAAAACCCATTTTATCTCACTCATTCATACCCGCCTCCTATTCCTCGGACTATTATTTCATAAATCCACCAGATAATTGACTGAAAATTCAAATTTCGTTCTAACAGTCAACCTTTTTCGCTGTCTCCGTTGACTGCTTTTAAGCTTTTTCTTGACTAGGTCACCCTTTTTCGCTGTCTTCGTTGACTGCTTTTAAGCTTTTTCTCAACTAGGTCAACCTTTTCGCCCTTTTTCGTTGACTTGAATCCACAATATTGAAAAACCAGTCAACCATGATGTATGATTGGGATGACTTATTTGACAAAAACTTGTTTTTAGGTCAACTTTCTCGCAAATATCGTTGACTTATTTTACGTCTTTTGAAATAGCAGTCATCACATCCCCAAATTCTACTTACTCGCCTTTATAAAATTCACGAATCTTATCCATGCGTGCGGTCATTCCGACGAAAAGCCGATCAACAAGCGTAATGGCTGCCATGGATTCTACCACAACAACCGCACGAGGCATAATCACCGGGTCATGGCGGCCCTTAATCTCGATTTGTACATTTTCACCATCACGGTTTACGGTTTCCTGCGGCTGGAAAATCGAAGGCGTTGGCTTGAATGCAGCGCGAAGTACAATATCATCACCATCGCTCATACCACCTAAAATTCCACCGGCAAAATTCGTATGTTTTTTCACCTTGCCGTCCGCTCCCATATAGAAACCGTCATTATTTTCGGAACCACATTTATCAGCAACGGCAAAACCGGCACCGATTTCAACACCTTTTACCGCACCAATGGAGAAAATCGCTGCGGACAGCATAGCATCCAACTTGCCAAAAACCGGCTCTCCGATTCCTGCCGGCATGCCGCTGATTACACATTCAATCATACCGCCTACGGAATCATGCGCCTCCATTTTTTCTGCCAGATAATCTTCAGCAAGAGAAGACTTTTCCAAATCCGGCATGCGCAGCGGACTCTTTTCAATGTTCTCCAAAGACATCTTTTCTTCCTCGCATACAAATGGTCCAATCTGCTTTGTGTAAGCAGTTACGGTAACTCCAAGCTCGCTTAAAATTTTCATGGCAATGGCACCGGCTGCCACACGTCCAATAGTCTCACGCCCGGAGGAACGTCCACCGCCTCTGTAATCGCGGAATCCGTATTTGGCATCAAACGTAAAATCCGCATGGCCCGGACGAAATACATTTGCAATGTTGGAGTAATCACCGGATTTCTGCGAGGTGTTCACGACAACCATGGAAATCGGTGTTCCGGTTGTCTTTCCTTCAAATACACCGGACATAATTTTTACTTTATCGCCTTCTTTGCGGGGCGTCGAATATTTCGTCTCGCCCGGTTTTCTTCTATCAAGACACTTTTGTATATCCTCTTCAGAAAGGGAAATGCCAGCCGGCGCACCATCGACAACAACTCCTACTCCCCCGCCATGAGATTCTCCCCATGTCGACACGCGAAACACTTCTCCCCATATTGAACCTGCCATACGACAAACACTTCCTTTCTCTACATTTCTTCATTGAACTTTTCTGCGTTCTATTGTATAATAATTTTACAACAATTGAAAGGAGATTTTTATGTTTAGTCAGTTTTTTGGTCAATATTTATTAGATAACCAGAAAATCACCGCTGAGCAATTTTCCTCCTGCATGAAATACATTAAAGACAATCGCGTCAAACTGGGGTTAATTGCAGAGAACGAGGGGTTATTAACTCGCAATCAAGCGAATGAATTGAATTATTTGCAAATGCAGACAGACAAACGTTTTGGTGATTTGGCTGTGGAGAAGGGTTACTTAACGGAAGCAGATGTAAATTATCTGCTTGGTCGCCAGGGAAATCCGTACCTGATTTTCATTCAGGGGCTGGAAGAAAACGGCATTATGAGCCGTGATGAAATTGAGACAGCTCTTGATGCATTCCAAAAGGAGAATGGTTTCTCCGATGAAATTTTAAAAGCAATTCAGGATGGTAATATCGAAGGTATGATTCCTGCATTTGTTGATGCGAAAGATTCTCGTTACCAGTCGTTGATTGGTCTTACATTAAGAAACATTGTACGTTTTGTAAGTTCTTACATACGCATCGAGAAGGGACAGTTTGTCACCTCTCACAGTGCAAAGTATATTGCTTACCAGCATACAACCGGTGATTATGATGGTTTTCTTGGTTTCACCTGTGATGATGACAGCATTTTAGCGCTTGCCGACGGTTACGCAAAAGAAACTTTTGATACGGTCGATGAAGACGCTTTGGATTCGGTTTGTGAATTTACAAACTGTGTCAACGGACTGTATGCTACTGAATTAAGTTATCAGGATACAACCATCGATATGCAGCCGCCGGAATTTAAATTTGATTCATCCATTGATGGAGAAGGCGAGTTCTATGTATTGCCGGTTTACATTGACGGCAAACATTCAGACCTTATTGTAAAATTAGGCTAGATAAAGGAGATTGGAACTATGGCAAAAATATTGATTGTTGACGATTCCCGTACGTCGCGTCGTATGCTTCGCAACATTCTCGTCGAGAATGGACACGAAGTCATCGGGGAAGCAGAGAATGGTCAGATTGGATTTGAAAAGTATATTGAATTAAAACCGGATATTGTAACACTGGATATCACGATGCCGGTTCTGGACGGTCTTGGTGCATTGGAGAAAATCATTGCTTATGATGAAAATGCACATGCAGTAATGGTTACTGCTGCCGGACAGAAAAACAAAATGGTGGATGCCATTAAATTAGGTGCAAACGAATTTGTTCAGAAGCCTTTTGAGCCGGACCAGATTTTGAGCGTCATAGGGAATATTACAAAATAATAACTATTCAGGACACAAGGTGTAGAAATGAATGAAACGTCGTGCTTGCACGTAAGAATCATTCATTCCTACACCTTGTGTTCGAATAGGGCTCTCCACCTCAAAATGAGCATTTTTAGCCTTGTCAAAGGCGATATAGAACACGAAGTGTTCGAAATGCGAATTGATAGGTGGAGAAGTCCTGAATAGTTATTATTTCGCTAATTTTAAATCTCAACTTTTTACTTGTTTCTCTGATTGATACCAGTTTCTTACCATCCACACAGATACGGCGGCAACGAATGCGAGTACAACCATATACACAATCTTAGCGACAAGTGCCGGTGCATAAGTATTTAAAATCACGTCAGTGAATCGGATAAATACATACACAATGATTGGCGTAAGCCATGCGGCAAGTCTCTTCTTTTCCAAGTAATTCTTTCCAACCAAAAAGGCAACGCCCATGTAAACAAGTACCACTAAAATGTTGCGGATGGCGTCCAAATATAACGATGCGGTAGATGTCGATAAAATACTCGCTTTTGCCATATCCGTTCCGGTAAATGCTCCTACGTTAATCCGTATCGCATAATAAAGCTGGAATCCATAAGTAAGAAGTGCGGCTCCAAGACCAAAGCCAAGTCCTACCGTTGTTGAGCGGTACAAGGAACGCTGCTTGGTGTTTGTCAAATAAACACCCCAGTACAATCCTGCTGCAACAAAAACACTGCCCGCAAGTGCTTCAACAAACGCAACTACAACCGCATTTCCACCGGTCGCATTCAAAACATCCCGCATTTTTGTAAGTGCAAGGAGCCCCAAGAAGCTGTAGATAATTTCCTGCCAGAAATATCCCATGATTCCGTAACCAATGGCTCCGAGCATTCCACGCTCCACTTTACTGGACTGTTTCCATAAGATATAAAAAGGAATCAAAACGGCAATCAGTGGCAGCAAAATTGCCATCACATAGCCCATCATTTGTCCTGTTGATACCATAGTTTCCTCCTTCTCAGTGAGTCTCTCTTTTGCTAGAATCCAACACGAATTCTCGTAATAAATGTATCAAACTGAGAAATAGTTTCGTTAAATTCTTTTTCTGTCATGGTTCCTGTCAAAAAGCCAAATTCATCTGCAATTCCACCATCTACCGGTGTAACTTCTTCAAACAAATCTTCTGCTTTGGCTTTTTCACTTGTACCGATGCGGACGAAGAAACGGTTTTTCATTTCATCCATTGGAGCAACTTCCTGTTTTTCATCTTCCCAGATTGTCATCACATTGACATTCATATGTTTTACTGCGTCTACCACATCCGATACAACCGCACTTGCTGTTGCCTCTTTTCCGGCACCTTTACCATAAAACATAACATCACCAAGCATGTTCCCCGTCACACAGATTGCATTAAATACATCATTCACTGCGTACAGTGGATTGTCTGCCTGAATCATCTGTGGTGCAACCATTGCATACAATTTATTTCCTTCTTTACGGCTTGTGCCAAAGATTTTAATAGCAGCGCCAAGGGCTTTTGCATATTTGAAATCTTCTGCCGTAATTTTGGTAATTCCTTCGGTATAAATATCCTCGTAATCCACCTGCTGTCCGTATGCTAAAGAAGTCAAAATCGCAATCTTACGGCAGGCATCATATCCTTCCACATCTGCGGTCGGGTCTTTTTCTGCATAGCCAAGTTCCTGTGCCTCTTTCAAAACGTCGGCAAAATCAGAACCTTCCTGCGCCATCTTCGTAAGGATATAGTTTGTCGTTCCATTTAAAATACCATTAATCTGCTCGATTCGGTCAGCAGTCAGACTCTGGTTTAACGGTCTGATAATCGGAATACCACCGCCGACACTCGCCTCAAACAAGAAGTTTACCGTCTTGCTCTTTGCGATATGCACAAGTTCTGCTCCATAAGCAGCCACCAGTTCTTTGTTGGATGTACATACACTTTTTCCGGCTAACAGAGATTTTTTCACAAATTCATAAGCCGGTTTCGTTCCGCCCATGGTCTCTACAACAATGTCCACTTCCGGGTCTTCTAAGATAACATTAAAATCATGTACTACTTTGGACTGAATCGGGTCGTCCGGGAAATCACGAAGATCTAATACATATTTCACTTCCACTTCCTGTCCGGCTCTCTTTGCAATAATTTTTGCATTTGTCTGAATCACCTTAACAACACCGGAACCAACCGTTCCATAACCTAACACTGCAATTCGAATCATTTTTTCCTCCATTTCCAAATCAAAAGTCTTACTCTTCGTTAGACTCTTCACTTTTGCTTTTCAGCACTTTATCAACTTCCTGCCATTCTTCTTTTGTGAGAAGGCTTCCCGGATTAATACTAAGAATCAACCGTCCCTTGTGGTTTACCACAAAGTCGGCATACGCCGTCTTTTTCGTGTGCACAAGTGCCGGGAAATCCTGTATTTCATCGCCATCCGCCTGAATAATATTCGAAACACCATCCACTAAAACGGCTGCTTTCCCCTGCGGCAGCTGAAACACCAGATACTTGGTCTCCCCTGTTACGGGCACCGGCGGCAGAACCAGTTTCTTTTTCAGATTTAGCAAAGGAACCCACTCATCACGGATTGAAACAATGCCTAAAAAGCCATCGGAAAGCCCGGGCTCCTTTGCGTATTCCACGTAATTTTCAATTCCCTGTATCTCGGAAACATCTGCTCCGTATTCTTTGCCACTCAAAAAAAATGTAACGACTTCTTTCATACCTTATCCCCTTCTAACTGTTAATCCATTTCAAATAGGCATTCATAAACATGTCAATATCACCATCTAATACCGCAGAAACATTTCCGGTCTCTGCATTGGTCCGATGGTCTTTTACCATCGTGTACGGCTGCATAACATAAGAGCGAATCTGACTGCCCCAGCCAATTTCTTTGACTTCACCACGGATATCGGATTCTTTTGCAAGATTTTCCTGTTCACGCAAAATCAAAAGTTTCGCTTTGAGCATCTGCATCGCTTTATCCTTATTCATATGCTGTGAACGCTCATTCTGACATTGTACCACAATACCCGTTGGAAAATGGGTAATTCGGATTGCCGATGACGTTTTGTTGATATGCTGTCCACCGGCACCGCTCGAACGGTACGTGTCAATTCGGATATCATCATCTGCGATTTCAATATCAATATCCTGCTTAATATCCGGCATGACGTCACACGACACAAACGAAGTCTGTCGTTTTCCCGCCGCATTAAACGGTGAGATACGCACCAGACGATGAACGCCGTGCTCACTCTTTAAATAACCATAAGCATTATCTCCTTGAATTTCCAATGTGACGGATTTCAGTCCTGCCTCATCACCATCCAGTGAGTCTAAAACTTCTACGGTAAAGCCGCGTTTGTCTGCCCATTTCTCATACATACGGCACAACATACTTGCCCAATCGCAGCTCTCTGTGCCACCGGCTCCTGCATGCAGGGTAAGAATCGCATTCTCGGCATCATGCTCACCGGTAAGCATCGTTGTAATTCGTAAATCTTCAAATTCCTTCTGGAATTGCACAAACTCATTTTCAACTTCCGGAACCAGTGACTCATCCGCCTCTTCATTCCCCATCTCAATCAGCGTCATAATATCGTCATACGCCATGCTGAGTGCATCGGCACGTTCAACAATACTCTTTAAGTCCTTTAATTCCTTCATATCCGCACTTGCCTTCTCGGCATCGTCCCAAAAGTCAGGTGCTTCCATATTTCTCTCAAGTTCTTCAATCCTTAACTTTTTCTCTGCTAAGTTAAAGTGAATCCCTTACTTCCAGAAGTGGTTTTTCAAAACTGCTCAGTTCGATTCGGATGTTATCCAATTCAACCACAAAATCACCACCTTAATTTTTTTATGCAAACGCAGTCATTCACTGCTTATCTGCCACAGCAATATTTGTATTTTTTCCCGGAACCACATGGGCACGGTGCATTTCGGCTGATTTTTTCCGATTTACGGACAATCGGTGCATTTGCCGAATCATCTTTATTGGTTCCTGTCACTTCAGCAACCTGCTCACGCTCAACCTTCTGCTCAATGCGGACATGCATCAGCATCTTAACCGTCTCTTCACGAATGGACTCCGTCATATCGTTGAACATATCATAGCCCTGTAAACGATACTCGACAACCGGGTCTCTCTGTCCAAATGCCTGAAGTCCGATTCCCTGACGAAGCTGATCCATATCGTCTATGTGATCCATCCAGCGGCTATCCGTTACTTTTAAAATAACGACACGCTCAATCTCACGAATCTGCTCCGGCTCCGGAAATTCTGCTTCTTTTGTCTCATACAGACGAAGAGCCTCTTCTTTCAAATTCTGAATCAATTCCTGTTTTGAACCGCAACCCTCTCCGGTAACCGGTTTAACCGGAATCATCGGAATGAGAATTTCATTCAACTCCTTCAAATTCCACTCGGAAGGTCCCTGATCATCGCCAATTACCATATTGACATATTTTTCAACCAGTTCATCAATCATGCTGATAATAGTATCACGCATGTCATCGCCATCGAGCACCTTGCGGCGCTCTGCATAAATAATCTCACGCTGCTCGTTATTAATCTGGTCATATTCCAACAGATTTTTACGGATTCCATAGTTGTTGCTCTCAATCTTCTTCTGTGCACGCTCAATCGCTTTATTCAGCATCTTGTGCTGAATCTGCTCGCCTTCCGGCATACCAAGCGAATTAAACATCTGCATCAGATTCTGGGAACCGAACAAACGCATCAAATCATCTTCCAGCGAAATGTAGAATTTCGATTCACCAGGGTCTCCCTGACGTCCGGCACGACCACGCAGCTGATTATCAATTCGGCGGGATTCATGACGTTCTGTACCAATAATTTTCAAACCGCCAAGTTCGGTTACGCCCTCGCCCAGTTTAATATCTGTACCACGTCCAGCCATGTTTGTCGCAATCGTAACTGCTCCAATCTGACCGGCATCTGCGATAATCTCTGCCTCAAGTTCATGGAACTTTGCATTCAATACTTTATGTGGAATTCCACGTTTTTTCAACAACTGTGACAATTCTTCCGAAGCGTCAATCGTAATCGTACCAACAAGTACCGGCTGTCCTTTTTCATGACTTGCCACAATATCTTCAACAATTGCATTCAATTTCTCGCGTTTTGTTTTATATACGGAATCGTTGTGGTCAATACGTTTTACCGGCAGGTTTGTCGGCACTTCAACAACGTCCATGCCGTAAATCTCACGGAACTCTTTTTCCTCTGTGAGAGCGGTACCGGTCATACCACATTTCTTATCATATTTATTAAAGAAGTTCTGGAATGTAATTGTGGCAAGAGTTTTACTCTCTCTCTTCACTTTTACATGCTCTTTTGCTTCAATTGCCTGATGTAAACCGTCCGAATAACGTCTTCCCGGCATGATACGTCCGGTAAATTCGTCTACGATAAGTACCTGGTCATCTTTTACCACATAATCCTTATCAAGATGCATCAACGCATGTGCACGAAGTGATAAGTTTACGCAGTGCTGAATCTCTAAGTTTTCCGGGTCGGCTAAGTTTTCCAAATGGAAGAAACGCTCTACCTTTTTGATACCCTGCTCGGTAAGATTTACTGTCTTTTCCTTTTCGTTTGCAACATAGTCACCGGTTTCGTTATTATCTTCTTTCATGATAATGTCCATCTTGGACAATTCTTTTTCAGTACCTTTTTTCAACTGGCGCACTAAGTTATCACACGCCTCGTAAATCTTTGTCGATTTTCCGCTGGAACCGGAAATAATAAGTGGTGTTCTCGCCTCGTCAATCAATACCGAGTCAACCTCATCGACAATGGCATAGTGTAAATCACGCTGTACTAACTGCTCTTTGTAAATAACCATGTTGTCACGCAGGTAATCAAATCCCAGTTCGTTATTTGTCGCATATGTAATATCACAGTTATATGCTTCTCTTCTCTCGTCATTGTCCATGCTGTTCAAAATAACACCGACTGTCAAACCAAGAAATTCATGAATCTGCCCCATCCACTCTGCATCACGCTTTGCCAGATAGTCGTTTACTGTTACGATATGAACACCTTTTCCTTCGAGCGCATTCAGATAAGCCGGGAGAGTAGATACGAGCGTTTTACCTTCACCGGTACGCATCTCGGTAATACGTCCCTGATGTAAAATGACACCACCAATCAACTGTACACGAAAATGTCTCAGTCCGATGGTTCTCTTAGAAGCCTCACGTACAACCGCATACGCTTCCGGTAAAATGTCATCCAAAGTTTCTTTATCTGCTAAACGTTTCTTAAACTCCGCCGTTTTGCCACGAAGTTCTTCATCAGATAACTTCTCCATTTCTGGTTCAAGTGATTCAATTTTGTCAACAATCGGAATCACACGTTTCACTTCACGTTCACTATGTGTTCCTATAACCTTACTAAATAATCCCATTTTGTCACTCTCCAATTATTTTTTTAGCATTTTCTCGCTGCTACATGCCATACATCCTAACAAGAGACGTTACTGTCTCAATATGGTATTTTATCATTAGTCGGGGGAGAATGCAACCTTTTCTATTTCTTTTCAGGGTTTGTCTTTGTTTGTGACAGATGTTCGCTTAATTTTTTCAGTTTCCGTAATTTAGAAGAAATGCTTTGCGTCTTGTGGGCGCTTTCGCTTGTTGAGTGCGTAACGGTATGGGCACTGAAACTACCAGTGCCACATACCGACGTACTCAAAACCCACAATCCACAAAGCATTTCTTCTAAATTACTGGAATCTCGAGCAACTTTAAGCAAAAATCTGACAACAAATAAAATTAAAACCCGAAAAGAATAGAAAAATACATTTTTAGGAAGAGATTCTTCCCTTTTCTATTTCTTCTCTTCCTTTTTTTGTGAAAAATAAAATCACCCCCGGGGGAAGCTATATTTGCGAAGCAAATATCCTGCTTGCCACCGGGGGTGATTATTATTTTTCATTTAGAATTCCGGCTCAATCAAACCGTATGTATTGTCTTTTCTCTTATAAACAACATTTACTTCGTCGGTTTCCGAGTTGCGGAAAACGAAGAACGTGTGTCCGAGAAGTTCCATCTGTACACAGGCTTCTTCCGGATCCATCGGCTTCATCGCAAATTTTTTAGAACGAATAATAGAAATTTCTTCTTCATCATATGTGTCCTCATCAACAAATCCTTTGCTAAACTGTGCTACGTTCTGCTCTTTCTGAATCAGCTTGTTCTTATATTTACGAAGCTGGCGTTCGATAACTTCTTCCACCAAATCAATCGATACATACATATCGGTGCTTGTTTCTTCTGCACGGATAATGGTTCCTTTCATCGGTACCGTAACTTCAATTTTCTGACGATTCTTCTCTGTGCTCAATGTAACATGAACTTCTGTTGAATCATTGAAATACCGCTCGAGTTTTCCAATCTTCTCCTCAACTGCTGCACGCAATCCTTCCGTTATGTCAATGTTTTTTCCACTTATTACTAAGTTCATACTAATCAGCTCCTTTGCCCATAAGTTTCAAGATGTCCATTGGCTCATCTCGTAATCATATTATACAACAAAAACCTCTGTTCGGCAACATAAAAATCCATAAATCAGATAAACATTTTAACCTTGTGCCATCAAGTTGTCATACAATTAATTAACTTGTCTTATAGTCAAAAACATGCTACATAAGTCTACTTAAATTGTTGACAATGTTTATAACTTTGTTCACAACTAACAAATATCGCAATTTCGTCGTTTTAATTGTTGATAAATAACGCCTGCACACATGACTACAATTGTCTGCGTACAGGCGTTCGTTTTCGAGTTGTATGACTTCTTAGATTTAACCAAGAACTCGTCTCGCACAATATGGTTTACGATAATACATATTACTTGTCTTGATTCCGGTACGTGGGTTACTTGCGTGTACAACCCTGCCGCCGCCGATGCAAAGTGCAACGTGGTTGACATGTCCACCACTTGCATAGAAAATCAAGTCACCGGCTCTTGCGCTGGATGGGCTGATTTTCTTACCCACTCCCGACTGTGCGCCGGAAGTACGTGGCAAACTGATACCAAATTTCTTAAATACTGACATGGTAAATCCGGAACAGTCCGTACCATGAGTCAAACTGGAACCGCCATATACATATGGGTTTCCAACAAATTTCAAAGCATAAGAAGCAATTGCAGAACCGTCACCGCTTCCCAATGTGCTGCCGCCATCGGAGGATGAGGAACCACCGCTTGCACCACCGGAACCATTGCTGGAGCCACCGGAGCTGCTGTTTCCACCTGCACCACCGGAACCGTTACTGGAGCCGCCGGAACTTCCTTTCGCACCACCGCCGCCATTACTGGAGGATGCACTGCTTGATTTATGACTTCCACCGCCACCATTCGAAGAACTCTTTCCTGAGCTTGATGACGATTTATGACTTGAGCTGCTTGAAGAACTGCTGCTTGACGAACTATTTCCTGAATTCGATGAAGACTTCGCCGGACGTTCACTTTCTGCCGCCGCTGCCTCTGCTGCCGCTTTTCTTCTCTCTTCTTCGCGTTCTTCCTCAATCGATACAGCCTTTTCAAACTGAACTGAGATTTTTACATAATCATCTCTGACATAACCGGTTGTATCGCCATCGACACGAACCTTTACCCAGCCGGATTCATGTTTTAGCACTTCATAACTTTCATCGCCGGCCAAAAGGTCAAGAATCTTACTCGATTCACTTTCTTTCTCGCGGACACGAAGCGTCTCCGTGGTAACTGTCGCCCACTTCGTACCAAACTGGTCTACCAGTTTTTCTGCACTGTAGCCGATTGCCAAATAATCTTTCATAATATAACCGGAAACCGAACCGGACTTAATGTATACCCAGTCCCCTTCCGTCTTAGCAATCGTAGCTGCGCTTCCGCGGTATAATTTACCAACGATTTCCGCATCCGTATTTGGTTTCTTACGAATATTTACATAATCTGCCGCAATGGAAATACCAACATTGGCATATTCCGATTCCGGTTTTGGTGTCGCCGTCGCTGTCGCTTCTTTCGTCGGCTCCGGTGTTGCATTCGAGACAGCAGAACCACTTACTGCGCTTGTCCCATTATTGGTGTTACCCGGCATATCCTCAAACGCTACAATTGCTTCCGGATTTGACTGTGTTGCACCAACCTGAATCGTACAGTATTGGTCTAACATATAAGCCATACCGGCAAGTTCTGTCTCAGAACCCATCGTAGTTGAAGATGAAACCATATACTTGCCAAATATTCCAAAGGATAAAACAAGTCCTGCCCCCAACGCACATTTCACAAGCCTTGTGTGTTGCATACTTTTCTTCCCTCCATTGTCACTCATCTGCCGGCCTCAAACTCATCCGGCATTCTAAATGTTACAAATTTGTTAAATACTTGTTTCAGTATAACAACTCTGTCCGCATCTGTCAACCTTTGTAAACTCATTGTTTCTACTAATTTTTACCACAATTTTACCGAGAAAATTAATTTTACATTTATTCTACAGGATTCGACTATTTATTTCGCAACAATCGCCTCAATCTCAATCAGAACATCTTTTGGCAGTCTTGCCACTTCCACGCAGGAACGTGCCGGGCAGTCTCCCGTAAAAAAGCGGGAATAAATTTCATTTACCTTGGCAAAATCATTCATATCTTTAATGAATACAACTGTTTTAATCGTGTCCTCAATTTTTGCACCACTTGCTTCAATCAGCGCCTTCAGATTACCGATTGCCTGCTCCGCCTGTTTTTCAATACCGCCTTCAACCAATTCACCGGTCTCCGGAATAATCGGGATCACACCTGATGTAAATACAAGACCATTTACCTCTACTGCCTGAGAATAAGGACCAATTGCTGCCGGTGCCTTATCTGTTGAAATAATTTTCTTCATATAAAAACACAACCTTTCTATTCATTGTTTTCATAGCTGATATTACCACATTTTCAAAAAAAATTCACTAGTTTTTTTCGGGTAAGGGTAGTATAATGAAACTGTTTGAACGAAGGGAGGAAATCGTATGTATTCCTATCATGATAGAGTATCTTACAGCAGAATTGATAAGGATGGACTGCTCGGTGTCTCCGACACTGTAAATGCAATGCAGGACTGCTGCCTGTTTCACAGCGAGGACGTCGGACATTCTGCCTTAGATTTATTAAAGAAAAACCGCGCTTGGTTAGTAAGCGCATGGCACGTTGTATTCAAACGCCGTCCGGTTATGGGCGAGCGTTTCACGGTGCATACATGGCCGTATCAGTTTAAAGGCATTTTCGGATGCCGTAATTTTTTAATGGAAACGCCGGACAAAGAGGTTCTTGCCTACGCCGATTCAAGATGGTTTTATTTTGACCCGTCTACCGGTCAGCCAACAAAAATTGATGACAGTGAAAAGGCCGCCTATCCGACAGAACCTGCTTACGACATGGAATATTCTTCCAGAAAGGTAAAATGTCCGGAAAACTTGACACTTGTCGAAGAAGTCGATGTGTGCCAGAATTATCTTGACACAAACCACCATGTAAACAACGGACAGTATATTCGTCTGGCTGTGAATGTTCTGCCAATTGATTTTGAAGTTTCCGAATTCCGTGCCGAATTTCGTCTGGCTGCCAAAATGGGAGACACCATGTACATTCGCACAGCCAGTGAAAATGGCAAATTTTATGTAGTCTTTACGGACAAAGAGGAAAATCCTTATTTCCTCAGCGAATTTACCCCGACAAAGAATGGAGAATAATATGAACGAATCAAAAGTTCTTGGCAAATTTGCCAGATTGTATGTTTCAAAAATCACAAAATTCGGTGTGATGCTTCGCTCTTTTGAAGAAAAAGATTTGGAAGTACTGCTCCCGAATAACCAGGTAAAAAAAGGGACCGAAAAAGGCGATTTTTACGAGGTGTTTTTGTACAAAGATTCTGAGGACCGCTTAATTGCTACCACACAAAGACCGTATCTTTCACTCGGTGAAACTGCGGTTTTGGAAGTCAAAGACGTAACCGGCATTGGTGCTTTCTTAGACTGGGGACTTGCCAAAGATTTGCTGCTTCCTTTTAAGGAGCAGACAAAAAAAGTTCACTTGGGTGAATGCGTGTTAGTCGCTTTATACATCGACAAAAGCAGCCGTTTATGTGCAACTATGAAGGTGTATGACTATCTTTCCTGTGACAGCCCTTACCAGAAAGGGGATCACGTAGAAGGTTTGATTTATGAAATTTTGGATTCTTTTGGTGCATTTGTTGCTGTGGACAATCAGTATTCCGCTTTAATTCCACACAACGAAATGACAAGAGAACTTCACATCGGCGATGTCGTGAGGGCACGCATCAAAGAAGTTACCGAAGAAGGAAAATTGACCTTAAGTTTACAGGAAAAGACAAAAGTGCAAATGGGCAAAGACGCTGAACTTATTTACGAGAGGTTACAAAAAGAAGGCGGTTTCCTGCCATTCCACGATAAAACCTCTCCGGAGATTATCAAGCGTGAATTCAAAATCAGCAAAGCCGCCTTCAAACGAGCCATCGGCCGGCTGTTAAAGGAAGGAAAAATCAAACTGACCGATAGCGGAATTGAACGTATTTAATTTTAATAAATTAGTTATCTAAAAAGCGCATACGGCTATCCGCGGCGCTTTTTCTTGGTGCCGGCTGCGGTGCCGGTCTTTTATCCTGTCCTGCCGCATGGCGGAATCCGGTCGCTAACTCTGCTTTACATTTATCACAGAAACGTCCGGTCTTAATTGTTACGCCACAGCTCTCGCAAGGAAGTCCGACCGGTGAATCATCCGAAAATACCAGTCTCTCCTCACGCACCCAGCGGTTAATCTGACGGATAGAAACATCCATTTCCTCCGACAATTCCTTTACATCTACATTGGGATGCTCTCTGACATATTTCTTTACTTCCATAAACTTGTCCTCTAATTTACGGGAGCACGCCGGACAGACTCGCTGCCCACGTATAAAATTAAATAATTTTCCACATTCTTTACAAGAAACAATTTCCATTGTACCTTCCTCCTCTAATAATCTCTACCAATGCAAAGGCAGGCAGAATATATTTCACTAACACCGGCTTTTTTTAATTCTCCGGCGCACGCTTCTAACGTTGAACCGGTTGTATAAATATCATCAATTAATACAACCCGCTTGCCATTTAACTTATAACCGGCACTCTCCGGAACATAGAAAGCACTTGACATATTCCGGTATCTCGCCTTATCATCCAGCTGCTTTTGCGGACTCGTATCGAGACTTCGACACAAGACATCGGTTTCTACCGGAAGATGTAACCGCTTCCCGATTTCCTCCGCAAGAATCTCTGCCTGATTATAACCGCGAAACCACCTTCTGTGTCTGTGCAGCGGAACAGGAATCAGAAAATCCGGCTTCCATGCCAGCAGTTTTTCTTTGCGGAATCGAATAAATTCTTCCGCGAAAAATGCTGCATTTTCATAACAGCCTTCGTATTTGAATGACGCCATTGCTTCCTTGAGCGAATCCGTATAAACCCACAACGCTGTCCCTTGACGTAGAAAGTCATACTTTCCCCGGCGTTTCTTTTCGCAGTCTACGCAGTACTCCGTCTCAATCTCCTCTAACGGCTTTCCGCACCGGGCACAGGCAGGTTCTGTTACACGCGCTTCCGATAATTTTCTGCGGCAGGATAAACAAACCTTTTTCTCTGTCTTTTTCAATACTGTTCCACAAATCGGACAAGCCGGTGGAAATAAAAATCCAAATGGATTCAAAGGCACTCCTCCCCTTCTTCTATCATAGCAAATTTTTCCTCATTTTGCATCCTTTTTTTACTACTTTTCCAATGACTCCTGCTCCAATTCCTGCAGACGGCGGCACAGCGAAGAATAGCGCATCTGCTCGGATTTATTTTGTATCATTTCACGCACAGTATCCTTGTTTCCGACAATCGTCACACACTTTTTGCCACGTGTAACCGCTGTATACAAAATGTTTCGATTCATTAACGGCCGTGGTCCCGATAAAATAGGCAACACAACTGCCGGATACTCGCTTCCCTGCGACTTATGTATGGTAATGGCATACGCCAGTTCCAGTTCATCCAGATTTCCCTGCGGATAAGTGACATATTTTTCATCATCAAAACGCACCGTCACCTCTTTATTGAATGTATCAATTTCGGTAATGATTCCGCAGTCGCCATTAAACACGCCACTCCCCTCTTCAATCATCATATGATTGTACCCGCGGATTTCCCATTTAATCTGGTAATTGTTTTTCATCTGCATGACTTTGTCACCTTCACGGAATAAAACACCGTGAAGTTCCATTTGATTTTTCCCTGGTGCTTCCGGATTCAAATACCGCTGCAAAACTTCGTTACATCGGCGAACTCCCAGTTCTCCCTTTTTCATCGGGGTCAAGACCTGCACATCAAACGGCGTGCAATGCGTATATTTTGGCATCCGGTCTCGGACAAGCCAGAGCATCACTTCAAGCACACCATGGCTGTCATCCCGTTTTAAGCAAAAGAAATCTTTACTCTGATTATCCAGCGCAATCTCTTCTCCGCGATGGATGCGGTGGGCATTTACAATAATATCACTTTCCGCTGCCTGACGGAAAATATGAGACAGCCTCACAACATTAAAGCAGTGAGAATTAATTACATCCCGCAGCACATTTCCCGGTCCCACACTCGGAAGCTGGTTTACATCGCCCACCAAAATCAGACGGGTTCCAACAGCAATCGCTTTCAATAAATTATGGAACAGGAAAATATCTACCATCGACATCTCATCAATAATTACGACGTCGGTTTCAAGCGGATTCCACTCATTTCTGCCAAATAAATCCGAGCGTTCCTCGCTCACATTTTCCTGTTCTGCCGCCGCTCCATTATACTCTAACAGACGGTGAATGGTCTGTGCCTCCTGACCGGTTGCCTCTGCCATTCGCTTAGCGGCACGTCCGGTTGGGGCCGCAAGCAAAATCGACAACCCTTTTTCCATAAGACACGCAATCAACGTGTTAATCGTCGTTGTTTTACCGGTACCGGGTCCACCGGTAATTACTAAAAATCCACTGGTGAGAGCTTCTCTCACCGCGATTTTCTGCTGGTCATCGAGTACAATTTCCTGACTTTTTTCAACACGCGAGATTAGTTCATCCAAAGCCTTCGTCGGACGCTCCACCGGCACATTTAGGTCAAATAACATTCTGGCACAGCTCATTTCCGAATAATATAAGGACGGCAGGTAAACATCCCGCTCCTCAGTCACAATCACGGATTTATCATATACCAATTCTTCTAAAGAATCCATCAGCTGTTCCATCGACACACCAAGCTGATAAACCGCCTCCTGTAAAAGCAGTTTTTCCGGCATGTAGACATAGCCCTCTTTGGTTCCCGCATTTAACACATACAAAATACCTGCACGGATTCTCGGTGCAGAGTCCATCGCAAAGCCGCTTTTTCTTGCAATTTCATCCGCAATTCGGAATCCGACGCCGCTGATATCTTCTGCCATCCGATACGGATTTTCACGGACAATTTCATAAAGTGCGCTGCCATAGGTCTGATAAATTTTTACGGCAAGCGCATTTGAAATTCCATACTCCTGTAAGAAAAGCATGGCTCCGCGCATTTCTCTTTTTTCCTCAAACTGCTCGGAAATTGCACGTGCTTTCTTTTCCGTAATTCCTTTGACCTCCGCAAGCCGCTCCGGCTCTTTTTCTATGATTTCAAAGGTTTTATCCCCGAATTTATCCACAATCCGCTTTGCCAGTCCGCCACGCACACCGGCAATCGCACCGGACGAAAGATATCTGAGCATCGCCAGTTCATCATCCGGTTCCTGCACCTCACAGGACATCACCTTCAACTGCTCCTGATAAATCGGGTGCGTAACAAGTTCTCCCCTCACACATACATATTCTCCCTCGTTTAGAAATGGAACATTTCCGACGCAGGTTTCCTCCACATCTTCATCGGGATTTTCCAATTCAAATACCGTGTACCCATTTTCCACGTTGCGATAGACGATGTGTGACACATACCCTCTTCTTTCCTCCATGAGTGCCTCCTAAATATGTAAAAAGCCCTTGACTGTGTTTCTTTTCGTCAAAGGCTTATTCTTTCTTTGATTTTCGCATTATACTTTGTTGTTCACCATTGATTCGTAAAGTTTGTCTGCGATGCCAAGTCCCTGACCGCTGTTTACCATCTGGTCAGCGATGGCAGATAAATAATTGTCCTGAAACATATTAACGTAGTCATTGCTGTTATCCTCGTCATCATCCGAAAATACTTTTGCAGATTCTTCCATGGATTTAAACATCTGCTGCACCAGATACGATTCAAACTGCTTGCACGCATCTAACATTTCTTCATCCGTTTCGGCATCCTGAATCTGGCTTGTCATTTTCTGCGACACTGCATCGTTTGCCTCGGTCGAATAATTTGTGAAATAAGTATCACCAATTGAAGATACTGCCATATGTCTCACCTCGCCTTACTTATCATGAACGTAAATTATTTGCCTGCTGAAGCATCTCATCCGATGCTGTGATTGCTTTTGAATTCATTTCGTAAGCACGCTGGGCAATAATCATATTTACCATTTCATCGGCTGCCTGTACGTTTGAGCTCTCCAAGTAGCCAGATACAATTTTCGAATTTAATTCTGTTGCCGTGTAAACCGTAGGTGCTCCTGACGCTTCCGACTGCAGATAATTCGAGTTTGATGTTTTCTCAAGCCCACCGGCATTCGGAAAATATGCCAGCCCAATCTGAATTCCGATATTCTGCTGGTTGTTATTCGCATCCGGATAAGTCAAATTACCAAACTGGTCAACGCCAATTTTACTGGAACGGTATGTATTCGGAACAGTAATTGCTTTTCCGTTTACATCGAGTACCGGATTTCCCTCACTGTCTGTCAGGGCAATGCTGTCGCCCTGAATGGACATATTAAAATGACCATTTCTCGTATAAGCAATACTTCCGTCTGCTAACTGTACACGGAAAAATCCCTCGCCCTGAATGGCGTAATCAAATGCGCCATTTGAAGCATTTAAGGCTCCCTGTGTAAAATCAGAAGAAATTGAGCCAACACGGACACCAAGTCCAACCTGTGCTCCTACCGGCTTTGGTTCTCCGGTCGTTGTCGTTGACTTTGCCTGCAAATTCTGATAAATCAGTGATTTAAAATTTGCTTTCTGAGTCTTGTATCCGGTTGTATTAATATTTGATAAATTGTTTGCAATCACGTCAAGATTGCTCTGCTCGCCAATCATTCCACTGGCTGCAGTCCATAAAGAACGCATCATCGGCTGCCACCTCCAAATAAACTATTACTTAAGTGCTCCTACCTGATTAACCGATTTGTCTAACATCGAATCGTATGAACGAATCACTTTCTGACCCGCTTCATAGGCACGGGTTATAGTAATCATATCGACCATTTCGCGCACAACATTAACATTTGACTGTTCGGTATAACCTTGCAAAATTTCTCCTTCTGCATCTTTGGTCGTGGCTCCGTCCACTGGTTCATACATAGTATCTCCGTATTTTTTCAAATAATCGTAGTCCTCAAAATCAACAATATTAAGAGTATCTACAAGTTCGCCGTCTGCCGTAATCTGTCCGGTCGCCGAAATTGATACGTTTTTCGACGAAGGGTCGATGGTAATATTTCCATTTTGTCCCTGGACGGCATTTCCATCAGCATCTACCAGCAGGCCGTCTTTCGTCAGATGAAACCTTCCGTCTCTTGTGTAACGCGTATGAACCTCTCCTGCCTTGTCCGTTACACTCACTGCAAAGAATCCACTGCCACTCAATGCCAAATCATATGTACCACCGGTCTGTCTGACCGAACCCTGCGAATAATCGGTATAAGTTTCTCCGATTTTTACGCCAAGGCTTAAACTTCCAATACACTCATTGTGATATGCCTGTGAGCCGTCTCGAATCTTAATTCCAAGCACCTGGTCAAATGCCTGACTGGCAACTTTTTCATCTTTATAGCCAACCGTATTTGAGTTCGCCATATTATTGGAAATAACATCCAGTCTTTTCTGTTCATTT
Organism: Clostridium sp. AF36-4; assembly: GCF_003435975.1. NCBI lineage: Bacteria > Bacillati > Bacillota > Clostridia > Eubacteriales > Clostridiaceae > Clostridium > Clostridium sp. AF36-4. The sequence continues at coordinate 26,159 of NZ_QTVH01000009.1, forward strand.
GCCATACCGGTCCACGCTGTATAAAGACCTCGGAACATATCATACCTCCTGTTCTTTTTGTGACCTGTAACCGGAAAACTTAATTAGCATCCCCTATAGTCACTTCTCCACTTAAAAATTCCACATAACGACCGGTACCAATTGCAACTGCTGTCATCGGATCTTCTGCCGTCATCGTTGTAATTCCTGTTTTGGATTCAATCAATTCTTCTAATCCATACAACAAACTTCCGCCACCAGTGAGTACGATTCCGCGGTCTGCGATATCGGCTGCCAATTCCGGCGGTGTTTTTTCCAGTACACTATGTACTGCTTCTACAATCTGTGAAGTTGTATCTTTTAATGCTTCTTCTGTTTCCTCAGAAGTAACGGTAATGGTCTTTGGCAGACCGGTCACCAAGTTACGTCCGCGGACATCTACTGTCACACTTTCCGGCCGTGGATAAGCAGAACCAATGCGAATCTTTATATCCTCAGCGGTTCTCTCACCAATCAGCAGGTTGTGTTTCTTTCTCATATAACGGACAATCGCATCATCGAAATCATCTCCGGCAATCTTAATCGAAGCACTGACAACAGTACCTCCCAAACTGATTACCGCAATATCCGATGTACCACCACCGATATCTACAATCATATTTCCACAAGGACGAGCAATATCAATACCGGCTCCAATTGCAGCTGCAATCGGCTCCTCAATGATCTTTACATCGCGTGCACCTGCCTGAAAAGCAGCATCTTCTACAGCTTTTCTCTCAACCTCTGTTACCTGGCTTGGCACACAGATACTAATAAGCGGTTTACGAAATCTCTGTTTACCAACCGCTTTCTGAATGAAATATTTTAACATCTTCTCCGTTACGGTGTAATCAGAAATAACACCCTGACGAAGAGGACGAACTGCTACAATGTTTCCCGGCGTACGTCCTAACATCAGACGCGCCTCTTCTCCAATTGCTTTAATCCGGTTTGTGTCACGGTCAAAAGCAACAACACTAGGCTCTTTTAATACAACGCCTTTTCCTTTTACATATACCAATATGCTGGCGGTACCCAAATCAATTCCAATATCAAAAGCCACTTTACTAATCTCCTTTCACTATCTCCTGTATACCTGTATAGCATTCCCATTATCTATACATATTATAAACGTATTTCCAAATATTTCAAAGTTTTTTTTGCAAAATTTCCATCTTTTTGAAACGACGAAGGCTATGCTGTCCTAATTTCCCTCATCATAGGCTTCTGCTGCCTTGAGCATAATCGCACATTCCACACGTTTGCGCTGCAATTCACAGCCGGTTTCATACGGTTTGTTAATGTCACCGTGGCAGTGATAAGCATTTGCCGCACAGCCGCCGCTGCAATAGAATTTGGCAAAGCAGTTCCTACACTCCTCTTTTGCATATACATTACACAATTTAAATGTATCGCGCATATCCGTATTTACAACACCGTCATCTACATTTCCCAAGCAAAATTGTTCTTCACCCACGAACTGATGACAAGGATACAAATCGCCCCACGGTGTAACCGCTAAATATTCTGTTCCGGAACCACATCCGGACAAACGTTTGTAAACACATGGACCGCCACTCAAATCAATCATGTAATGGAAGAAATTAAATCCTTTTCCCTGCTTTTTGCGGGCAAGCATCTCTTTTGCAAGAATGTCATAGCCCTCACAGATTTGAGGAATGTCTTCCGGCTGAATGGCATACGGTTCATTCGGGTCTGCTACAACCGGCTCAACCGAAATCTGTTCAAAGCCTTCATCTGCCAAATGCAGCACATCTTCAACAAAATCCAGATTATTATGGGTAAATGTTCCACGCACATAGTATTTCTGCTGGTTTCTCGATTCTGCTACTTTTTTGAATTTATCAATAATAAAGTCATAACTTCCGGTTCCGTTTTTGAACGGACGCATGTGGTTATGCACTTCTTTACGTCCATCAATACTTAAGACAATGTTGTCCATTTCCCGATTCGCAAATTCAATGATGTCATCGTTTAACAAAACACCGTTTGTCGTTAAGGTGAAACGGAAATGCTTGTCTTTTTCTTTTTCAATTTCTCTGCCGTAAGCTACTAATTTTTTTACAACATCAAAGTTAAGAAGCGGCTCTCCGCCAAAGAAATCCACTTCAAGATTTCTTCTGCTGCCGGAATTGGCTACCAAAAAGTCCAATGCTTTTTTTCCTACTTCATAACTCATAAGAGAGCGGTCGCCCTGATATTCTCCTTCACCGGCAAAACAGTAACGGCATGCCAAGTTGCAGTCATGGGCAATATGCAGGCAGAGTGCTTTTACTACCGTCTGTCTCTTTTTGAAATCAATGACGCCTTCTTTGTAAACATCTTTTGTGAAAAGTGTTCCGTTCTCTTCTAATTCCTGTAAGTCGGAAAAGACGTCTTTTAAATCCTCTTTCGTAACTTCTTCTTTATAATCATTCTTCAAAATAACGTCGGCAATACGTGAAAATTCGGCTTCTCCATAGCGATCTGCATTTTCTTCATCCATCAGAGAAAGCACGTCATAAACAACGTCATCCACAACATGAATGGAACCGCTGTTTACATCTAACACAATATTATATCCATTATTCTTATACTGATGTATCATCCTTGACCTCTCATTCTGTAACGGTGACGCTATAACGTGCAATGAGGACTAGACCGAAGTCTCCTTCGATCAGCCCTCCATTGCTCATAATCACCGTTTATTCAAACAGTTTCCTTGCTTATTTGTTTTCGCAGCTCTGGTTTCCTACTGTACAGGATGTTTTACAAGCTGACTGGCAGGATGTCTGACATTCTCCGCATCCACCTTTTTTCAATGTTTCTTTTAAATTCTTTGTTGTCAAAGTTTTAATTCTTTTCATGATTGCCTCCATTTAAATCCATCGTTTCGTTTTCGTAACTCTTATTGTAGCATAGGTTTTTGTGTTGTGCAAGTAGGAATAATTGTTGGTTTGCGACAATTATTCGCTAGCACTTTTTTGTTTTCCGTAATTCCGTAGAAAAATTTTGCGTCTCGTGGGCGTTTTCACTAATTGAGTGCGTAGCGGTATGGGCACTGAAACTACCAGTGGTCTCCGCTCCGCTTCGGTCGTTGCATAGCAGAAGTCCACCGGACTTCTTGCAACACATACCGACGCCCTCAAAACCCACTCGTCACAAAGGTTTCTACGGAATTACGGGAATCCAAGGGAACTGACAGCGAACATTTATTGCAAATCAACAATTATCCCGCTCTGCCTGCTCCGGAAGTTTCGTTCTTTGACTGTGTGAGTGACGGAAAAAGCTTCTCAGACAACGCTTTTTCCGGTATTTGTGGTAAAGAGTTGCATTTTTTGCTTGATTTAACGTTATCGAATGAAAAACTACGCTACACATGCAACTCTTTTTGTCAGATTTTACGCAAGGCGTTGCTTTTGGAAGAAATAGCGAGGATTTTTCTCCAAAACATGCAACGCTTTTTTACATTCAAACCGATTTACGTTGCATTGAGACCACGTAACGCTCTAGTTCTACAAGATTTACTTTCTGCCTGCCTGTGTCATGCCTCCTAACATGCCACCGAATGCGCAGAGAAATAATGCAGGGAAAACGCCCGGGATTCTTGTGAATGCTTCCCGGTTCAGTATCATGGAAACGGCAACTAAAATGACATAGTACAAGATTCCTGCTAAGAGCCCCCACAAATATTTTTTTCCTTCCTGCTTTCCGCTCACTACCATGCCGCCAAGGAAACAGGAAAACACATACGAGAAAATAATGCCACCCCGCAGCACGCCTTCCGGCAGTTCAAACTGAAACAATAAAAATGCCAGAATCAGCAGGCAGATACCAGATATCAGATAGGAAAAAACAACACCTTTTGTCAATGTCAACACACTCGATTTTTTCATAACCCCTCCGTTCCCGGCGAACCCCCGCCGGCATTACCGTGTACTCTCTTTTCTTACAATATGATACTTTTCAAAAAAATAGAACTGTGGTACACTGGACTTTGAAACCCGCCCGAACATGAGGAAGGAGCGATTTGCTGTGCAAATCTGCGGATTCCGAATGTTTGACCAAATTGCGGGAGCAGCTTGCTGCGAAGCAATTTGTTGACATCCATGTATGTCTTGAAAGGCGTTCCTTATGCGTCCACGCAGGAAAGGGCTGTCTTTCAAAACATACATGAACACTACATCAGGAGGCAATTATGAAATATATTGATTTACATGTTCACTCACTTTTTTCAGACGGCACCTGCACTCCGGAGGAACTGGTAGACAAAGCATCTGCGCAGGGACTGGTTGCTTTTGCCTTAACCGACCACGATACAGTTGGCGGCGTTGAACGGGCATTGGCGGCTGCAAAAGATAAGCATCTGCAGGTTATCCCGGGCGTCGAATTATCTTGTGAGTATCAGATTACACCGACACGTTCCAAAGAAATTCATATTCTTGGCTACAATATTGACTGGAAACAAAAAGAACTTCTTGATACATTAGAAGCTGTCGCAAAAGAGCGTGACGACCGCAATAAGAAAATGTGCGAAAATCTGCAAAAAGCCGGGTATCCGATTGATTATGATTCCTTAATCGAGCGATTTGGAGACACAATACTTACCCGTGCACATTTTGCCCGCTTTTTATTGGAAAAAGGAGCAATTCCAAGCATTGATTCGGCATTTAAAAAGATTCTTGCAGCCGATGGTCCTTATTTTGTAAAACGGCACTATCTGACACCCAAAAAGGGAATTGAATTAATTAAAAATGCAGGAGGACTTCCGGTTCTTGCTCATCCCCTGTTATATAAAATGTCCGTGACCGAACTTCATCATTTACTGGATGAGTTATGCGGCTACGGTCTTCGCGGAATCGAGGCAATGTATTCGAGAAACCGCGGAAACGACGAAGCTTTTGTGCGGAAATTGGCAAACGACTATGGTCTTTTCATCACCGGCGGCACCGATTACCATGGTGCAAACAAACCGGATTTGGACATCGGAACCGGCGAAGGAAATTTACGGGTGCCGGTTATGCTCCTCGAAAATTTGAAATAAGTTCTTCTGCTGCGGCCGTAATATCTTTTTGTCCGACAATGGCAGAGATAACGGCTGCACCGTCCACACCGGTTTCACGCAAAAGAGCAATATTATCTTCATTTACCCCGCCAATGGCAACAATTGGTATTGGTACGGACTCTTTAATTTCTTTTAATTCTTCTAATGTAATATGACGGGTATCCGCTTTTGTGGTCGTGCCAAACACATCCCCAACGCCAAGATAATCGGCACCTTCACGCCATGCTTTTTGCGCAAGTTCCACGGTATTGGCTGTCGCCCCTACAATTTTATCAGCACCTAAGAGATTTCTGGCTGCATCAAGCGGCAAATCACTTTGTCCCAAATGAACGCCATCCGCACCTACTGCCAAAGCAATATCTATGCGGTCATTAATCAAAAGCGGCACTTCATACGCATCGGTAATCGTCTTTACGGCCTTTGCCATCTCATAAAATTCTCTCGAAGAACACTCCTTTTCCCTCAGCTGGACAACACTCACGCCGCCCTTAATTGCCAGTTCCACTGATTCCTCGATGGTCTCCGTTGTCATAATATTTCGGTCGGTGCATAAATACAACGTATAATCAATATCCGGTTTCATGTTACATTCCTCCTAAAATTCGTTCCACTTCAACTGCATACTCCGGTTTCTTACTCCGGATTTTATCAATTTCATCCAGACACTGTTCCATAATGCCGGTGTTATAATCCATCTGTTCACGCAGTTTCTGTCTGCGCACATTCAAATCATGCCTTACCTCAACCATTTCCTTTGGCTCGACTAACGCTTCCACCTGACCTAACCAGATATCACAGTCCTTAACCTCCAACTTGCGAAGTTCCTGCAAAACCACCTGATTCGCCTCATGAATCCGGATACTGCTCTCACGCTGTCTTTCCCATTCTCTCTTGGCACGGACATACTGCGTGCGGACAAAAGAAAGCTCAGCCGCGTTGCGCACCTGATATTTATGATACATATAATCCAGTGTGCGGACATTATTTACATATTTAATTTTGACACGGTTCAAAAGAAAAATGGCACGGTTGCCTTTCTTCTCCGTAATCACCATATCAATCCGGTTTTTTCTGGCTTCATTCAAAATAATAGCCGCAAATACAAACGTCACAAAAACCGTCACGACAAACGCAACATTAATATTCACCTTAAAGCATGCCATCAAAACCGCAAGCATTGCAAAGGTTGCAATCAAAAGTGCTGTCAGGCATTTTCCAAGTACCTTTAACATCCCCTGCCTGTGAATGATATCCTGTTTATCCGCAAGCAAAAGATTTTTCTCACCGGAAAGCTGACGCAAATCCTGTTTGATTTTCATCTGGTATTCTTCGTATTCCGTTAATTTTTTAATATCATCTTCCACCACGTCCTCATAATTGTCCATGGCACGGCGCTGGGCTTCCGTAAATTTGTATTCCTGTTTCTGGCTCTTTTTGCGCTCTTTCGTCAACTCTACAATCTGCTTTGCCGCAGCCAGAAGTTTTTCCTGCTCCTCTTTTGGTGCGCGGTCAATAAGCTGAATGTCCTTTAAATACGATGTTACCTGTCCATATTCAAACTTAATATCTTCACACTGCTTTTTTGCCTCTTTAATGTTCTCGCAGAGGTGCTCCAAATAAGCAATGCGCTCCTTGTCATTGCGCAAATCCACTTTTTCTTTTTCAACACGAACCATTTCCTGTTCCAGTTCATTTAACAGTTCCTTCGTATCCTTTTTCTCCTTCACCATGTCACCTCCTGCCTAGTAAGCAAATGCCCTTCGCAGCTGCTCTTTGTAATCATCCATCATCGATTCCGTTTCTTCCGGCACATAAAAACCGGCAAGCACTTCCTGATACTTTAACCGTATCTGCTCAATTTCCGACGGTTTTAAGCCAAACGACAAACTCTCCTCCTCAAACGTTTTATCTTTTTCTTCCATCAGCAAAATCCACAAATAATGCTGCAGCGATTCTCTTTTATTGTTCCGGATATAGGCTTCGCGGAAATCCTCCCCCGCCTCCAAAAACGAAGACGTGTAAAAATGAGCAATTCCCTCATTATGTAAAATATCTCCATACTCTTCCGGTGTAAACGAAATCGCATCCGGTCCCTGCAAAAGTTTCCGGTAAGCCATCACTGCCTTTCCGTAATGTCCGGTGCGCACATAATTGTCCGCCTTAATCTTCTTTTTCTGATAAGACGGCAAATGGTCAATCTCATCTAATACCTTAACAATCCCGCGGATTTCTTCTTCGTTGTAGTAATCACAGCCGCAAAGTGTCGTAACAACCAAATCTTTCAGTCCATGCTCTCCCACAATCATTGCCTCTAATTTATCTGCTAATTCTTTTAATCCCAGTTCTTCCTTCATCCATTTTGCCAGAGAGATCTGAAAAAATTCCTCGTTTATGCCGTAAATATTGTGGTAAATGACATAGCACAATTCTTCGATGGAATAAATATTTTGCCCTAAATACGATAATTCATATGGCTTTTTGGCTATTTTCCCTTTGGCAAGAATCATTTTTTCCTCTCCTTTCTCTTTTACAGTTCTACCTGTTTTTCCCAAATCCGGTTTGACGTTGGAAACAGCTCTCCGAATCCTTCATCCTTTATTGTCACAATGCATTGGCTCGGTGACTCAAAACGAATGCGTAACATCAGCCGGCAGTGCCTGTCAAGCCGTCCGGTAAGTGGGTCAAGTTCTATCATAAACTGCTTTTCTTTTTGGGTTAATACATTTTTTGTCTGCAAAGCAAGCTCGGTCTCACCCGAAGGAATCAGTTCCAATTCTTCATCGACTAAATACCAGGGAACTCCTGCCTCTACAAGAACTACCTTCTGCTGCTTAGCCTCCGCATATAAGTTCACCGCAACCTGCGAAGTCACCATCTGCTCATCTAACAGAAGATAATCTCCTAACCGCTTTTCTTCTGCCATCTCACGCGCCATCAGACAAGCACCGCTCACATACAGATTTCTTCCTTTGAAAAGCCTTCTGCCCACACACAATTTACGGAACAGCGAATCTGCCCATCCGCCTTCGAAGCCCTCTCCGGCCATGTAAAGCGTTGACAAAAGTTTTTTGCGAATCGCACCATACACAACATTTTCAAAAACGGCCGCCTTGTGCTCTTTATTTTCCTCCGGTAGAGAAACCGCCCCCGAATAATCGCGTTCGGAAACACCAACCAAAATCGGACTTTTGCTTCTATCTACCTGCATCTGATAATATGTCAGCGTATTTCCCTCATAATCAAATAAGCCGACATCATTCATCCACAGTTCTTTCTTTTGGTTTAGCACATAATACGGAAATGCCTGCTTGTGGCTAATCACCATCGCACGCTCCCTGCCAATTCCAAGTTGTTCAAGTGCCGCATAAATGAGTTCCATATATTCTCTATCCGCATCCTTTACCGTAACAACGAGCTGCTTAATCGTTTCGCCAGGATAATCTTTTCTCGTAAGGGAAAGTGTTTTCCGAAAAAAGTAAGACAGCATATTCAGAGGTTTTGAAATTTTGCCGTCAACAACCACATCTTCCTGTCTGCGAATCCGCACAAGAAAATCCCGCAAAGGCTTTTCGCCCGAAAGTGCAATCTCGGTCGGAATCAGCCCTTCCTGATTTTCTTCCGTTTGTCCGATAAGCACCGGTATATTCTTTTCTCTGTCATAGACAGCCATCTGTGATTTTTCTTCGCCCAGGTCAAACCCAAGCAGCAGTGTTCGTTCACTCATGTGCTCTCTCCATTTTCCTTCCCTTTTCTTTACTGAAGCGTAAATAATTTCTTAGCCGCAAAGCGGTCTTTTTCATAACGTCTGCGCAGACTGCCATACAACTCCATATCACCGGTATTCTTTGCTGCAATCATATCGTTAAGCATATGGAAAAATCCCAGCGCGCCTTTCGCCTGCTCTGTGCGGCGGGCGCACATCACTTCCGTTCTCTCTCCCGTTGTCTGCTCCTCAATGTAACAATATTTTTCTTCGCCGTCAAACAACAGCATTTCATACACATAAACACCCGAAAAAACCTGCCGCATCGGCATTGTTTTTTTCACTTTGCCGCCACGGTCTGTCTCACAAAGGAGAATTTCTCCCGGTGCGCCGCTATAATACTGGATAATCACGGTATTTTCAATTTCAAACGGAACATTCACCTTGCCAATATAATCTTTCATAAAGGCGAAAACAGTTCCCTCGCTCGCAAATTTTTCCAGATTCATTTCCACAAATTCTTTTTGCTTGCTGGCAAAATGCTCCTCTAACCGGTAATGGCGCAAAACAGCCAAAACCATAACCGCATCTTTTTCATACATCGCTTCTTTTTCAATTTTAACAAACATTGGTTCCGACAACTCCTGCCGCTCCACGACATAATCATAAGCGAGCTGCGACAAAAACGCCTTCACTAACATCCGGTTTTCACCCGATTCCATATATTCAAGATAAATCGGCTCATACGGCTCCTGACTGGCACCGACAAACAAAACCTGTGCCAAAAGACGCTCCGTAATATCTTCATCCGCCCCGACTTCCGGCATTTTCCGGCACTTTTCGTAAAGAGAAGTAAAAGTAATTAAATCTCCGGTATAATAGCGGCGCAGATATTTCATTGCATCCTTTCCGGCACAGCCCTGATGATACAAGTAAAGCGCCCATTTCACGAGCATTGGCTCTGACTCGTCCTTATGTTCCTTCACAAGCGCCTCTACGAGCGTGGAAAATGCATTCTTATCACATTCCGGCACACCATAGCGCAGCAGCATAACCTGTGCTTTTTCGTATTTTCCCTGTGCAATGCAGTCCGCCGCCACATCCGCAATCCGTTCCCTCTTAAGTGTAATCGGATTAAACTGCTCAATCAGCGAAAACAATGGCTCTGCCATGCCCTCACGGTGATAATAATCATATAAACAAAGCAAAATTTTCTCCCGCATTTTCCGCCGTAAACAATCCATTTGCAGTGCATCCTGTAACACCAGCGCCTGCATATCCGTCATTTTTGCAGAACGCTCTGCCTTATATGCCAAGTGCGTAATCAGCTTTGGATTTTTTGCGCCAAGTTCATAACACACAGGCGCTAACTTTTCCATCGAAAGCATTTTTTCCATCCGGTAATCAACCGTACCCGAATAATAAAGCCCTCTCTCATCCACGAAAAACAGCTGTGTGTTCGGAGTATAAAGCGAAACTACCGCTTGTCCATTTTCAAAGGAATAATAGGTCTGATCCTTCGTCTCACGGTGCACAACCGCCACACCGTCCATCCGGTCATTGCCGCAGGTAATCCGATGTGAAAACATCACTTCAGAAAGGTCATCCGCCATTTCCTTTGTCAGCGTTTCTTCTGTTACACACGCTTCATAGAGCAGCGCCAAATCCTCTGTAATCCGGTGGTGTGCAAGATTTCTCTCTACAAATTTATGAATCTGCTCGCCATAAGCCTCTAAAACTTCCGGTCTCTCACCGGCATGTTTTACCAGATAAGCATACAGAAACGCTTTGCATCTGTCATTCAAATGGTTCTCATATTGAAAATACGATAAGACCGCATCCGGAAGCGTCCGAACTTTCTCCGTATCTATCGTATACATATAATATTCATACAAATCCGTCAGCCGCAAATGCTTGTTGACACCTTTTTCAAACCACGAGAAATATTTTGCATCGCGGATTTCATTTCGGATGAGCATTCCACAGATGCCATGGAGCGTATCGGTCATGACAAAGAACTCATACAGTTTTTGTAAAATGGAAAACACTCTGGCATCAAAGTGTGGCAGACGTTCTCCAAGAAAACTAACGGCAAGAGATACTTCTTTCGTAGTTAAATCACGTTTTAACCCATAGTTTACTGCGTTAATTGTCACGTCATCCAGACTGGAAATCAGGGTGGAATCCTCGCGGTAAGCAAGCATCATCGCCGAATATAAAAGCGGGCTGTTGCTGCCACTCTCCAACTGCGCGCGCAAATCTTTCTCTAGCAAATGCCCAAAGCGGTAACGCTCGTCCACCTGCGTTAAAAGGTAAGTCAGTAAATCACTCTGATATCCGTTTTCCGCATACGAAGAAATCAGATTTGCCAGTCCGATGCGGTCCTCTTTGCGCTCAGAATCCATAATCTTAATAAATTGAATCAAGATATAATTTTCTACCTCTTCCAACGATTCCCCTAGCGGCGGCATTTTTAAATTTTCCGTCTCCTGGAAAAAGGAAAGAATATTTTCCTTCTCGCGCAGAATCACGGCAATATATCCGCGCACCGCCTGCTCATATGTGCCACTGATTTTTTCGAGAATTTCACGATTCTTTTTAAGGAACTTTCCGAATGCCTCTCTCGTAACCCGCTTCTCCTGATATGATAAAAACATACGAATTGCCATGGCAATCGCTTTTTTTCTGGCTCTTTGAATCTTTCGCTCTTTTTCGCCAATTCGGTTATGCGCCGTAATATGTATTACTTTTTTCTCATACGGCGTCTGCAAAATCAAATCACCGTGGCGTCTGCCGGCCGGTACTTTATCTGCACAAATCGTAAATTCCAAAACGTCTCGTCCATCCACAAATTCATCCGTCCACAGAACATGCGTCTGCACTTCAATAAAATCTGCCGTTGTGCGGACATGAATCCCCGCATGTCCCCATGTATTCACACGAATCGAAATTGCATCGGCTTTGTCTGTTCCATCTAATTCATATACCAGTTCTCTGCCGGATGAATGCTCTGTTTCAAAGCGGATGGCTTTCTTTTTCTTCATCGCCACCAGAAATTCTTCCAAGCTTTGAAGTTTTGTATTTTTCTTTAACAGACAGTCGTATAAAATGCGCCCGCTCTCATCCCGATATAAAAAGGCATCCCGAAACTCCGGTGCCAAAAATAAATCAACGCCATGTTCCGGATTTTTCTCAATCCGCTTCTTTAAAGTCGGATAATCCCGAATCTCTCCTTCTTCATCCCGAAGCACAGGAGACACAATTGTAATCTCATACGGCAGCTTTTCTTCGCCGCAGTCAGTAATTAAATCTAGATTTCCCTTTAGTTTTTCCCCCGGATTTAATTCGCCGGCATCCACATCAACCGTCAGTTCATTCTTTGTCCCATCAAAAAAAGGCAGGAAATCAATGCACATCTCCTCGACAGTGCCAAATCCTTTCACTCTTGTGCCGAAAGAATTTTCCAAAAAAAAGCTTGCCGTCCCATGTGTTCCCGCTGTTACCTCAAACACCAATTTTTCAATTGATAAACAAAGTTTTGGCGTTTCATATATGAAATTTCCTTTTGCCAATGACAAAATCTTTTCTCTCATTGATAACCTCCTAACCTCAATTCTATAGTATACCATTTTTTATGCATTCTGTGAATAGTAAGAATCAATCTATTTTTGTATTGCTAAGTTCATGCAGTATGTCTATAATAAGGAGAGGACGAAAGAGAGGAGTGACTCAAATGGCACTAAAACCAAAAGAACATTTTCACGGAAGCGATTTAGAGAAAATCGAGGCCGTCTATGGAATAAAAAAAGAAGACATTATAAGTTTTTCTGCGAATGTAAATCCACTTGGTGTTTCATTTCGTTTAAAAGAAACTTTAACAAATCACATTGACGCTATCACGACCTACCCGGACCGTGAATACACATCCCTGCGCAAATGTATTGCAGACTATGTACACACAAACTATAAAAATATTGTTGTCGGGAATGGTTCGACAGAATTAATTTCGCTCTTTATCCAGATTACACACCCGATGAAGGCACTGATTGTCGGCCCGACCTATTCCGAATACGAGCGGGAAGTCGCAATGGGCGGCGGACGCTCCCATTACTTCAGCCTCACGGAAGCCAGCGAATTTGAACTGGACACAAAAGCACTCACTGAGGAACTTTCCGCCAATGTCGATTTGCTGATTTTGTGTAATCCAAACAACCCAACGTCATCTGTCATCAAACGCCAGCAGATGCGTGAAATTCTGGATTACTGCAAACGCAAATCTATCACCGTGCTTGTCGATGAAACTTATGTGGAATTTGCCGAGGAACCAGATGAAGTAACCGCGATTCCACTTACCGAATACTACAATAACATTGTCATTTTGCGCGGTATTTCAAAATTCTTTGCAGCACCGGGACTCAGACTTGGCTATGCCATTTGCGGAAACCGTGATTTGCTCAATGAAATCAATCAGAAAAAGAATCCTTGGACAATTAATTCCCTGGCTGCAATCGCCGGAGAAATTATGTTTCAAGATGAGGATTATATAAAGAAAACGAGAAGATTAATCTCTTCAGAACGAGCACGAATCTGTGCATGCCTTGATGAGAGTCCGAACTTTAAGGTTTATCATGCACACGCTAATTTTGTACTCGTAAAAATTACAACCGATAAATTTACTTCGGAGGACGCGTTTGACGCCTGCATACGCAAAAATCTGATGATACGGGACTGCTCTACGTTTCCGTTTCTGAATAATAAATATATCAGACTCTGCTTTATGATGCCGGAGCAGAATGATGCGTTGCTTGATGTTTTGCTGGGATTATAAAAAGATTGTATTAACGGTTGGCTTGAGGCTATTTTAGGTTCTACATTACGTTTTTATTCCTATGCGCTTCGTGTGCCGCTCCCACTTAACAAATACGAAAATATCGATAGACAAAAGACGTCTATCTGATATTTTCGTATTTGTAGCACACTCACCACATAGGAATAAAAACGTAATGTTTGAGCCAAAAAAGTCAAGCACCCGTGATACAATCTTTTTCTTTTCCTCCCAGATGCAAAAAATCCAAGTAACTAGTAACTCTACTACTGTACAACCCCTGCATTCATTGTACAACAATTGAATTTTGTCAGATATTTTGCTGCTAATCTTTTGGATTCCCGTAAATCAGAAGAAACTCTTTGTGACTCGTGGGTTTTGAGTACGTCGGTATGTGGCACTGGTGTTTTCAGTGCCCATACCGCTACGTACTCAGCGAGCGAAAGCGCCCACGAGACGCAAAGAGTTTCTTCTAACTTTTATCGATGAATAATCTCATGTCTTCCCGGTCCATTGGAAACCAATTTAACCGGAACACCTAATTCTTTTTCAATAAACTCGATGTACTTACGGCAGTTTTCCGGAAGTTTATCGTATTCCGTAATGCCGCGGATATCTGTCTTCCAGCCCGGAAGCACTTCATATACCGGTTTTGCCTTTTTCAAAGAAGCTGTTGTTGGGAAATCTTTTGTTACTTTACCATCGATTTCATAGCCAACACATACCGGAAGTTCATCCAGATAACCAAGTACGTCAAGCACAGTAAGTGCAACCTCTGTCGCACCCTGAATCCGGCATCCGTAACGGCTTGCTACCGCATCAAACCATCCCATACGTCTTGGGCGGCCTGTCGTAGCACCGTACTCACCGCCGTCACCACCGCGGCGTCTTAATTCATCTGCCTCTTCTCCAAAAATTTCACTGACAAATTCACCGGCTCCAACAGCACTTGAATATGCCTTAACAACCGTAACAATTCTCTTAATCTCATATGGTGGAAGTCCTGCTCCCACTGCACCATAACCTGCGAGTGTAGAAGAAGATGTAACCATCGGATAAATACCATGGTCAGGGTCTTTCAAGGAACCAAGCTGTCCTTCTAACAAAATTCTCTTGCCCTGCTCTCTTGCCTCAAAAAGGAAGGCAGACACATCACATACATATGGCTCAACCATCTTGCGGTACTCGCGCAGTGTATCCATCAATTCGTCAACATTCAACGTTGGTTTGTGATACAAATGCTCTAAAATAACATTTTTCTGAACACAAATGCGCTCTAACTTCTCACGTAGAAGTTCTTCATCAAAAAGTTCGGAAACCTGAATTCCGACTTTTGCATATTTATCAGAATAGAATGGCGCAATACCGGATTTTGTCGAACCAAATGATTTTCCAGCCAGACGCTCTTCCTCATACTGGTCAAACAAAATATGATATGGCATCACAATCTGGGCGCGGTCCGAAACTTTAATCTTCGGCATCGGTACACCACGGTCAACAATTCCCTGAATTTCCTTAAATAAATCCGGAATATTCAGCGCAACACCATTTCCGATAACACTTGTCGTATGGTTATAAAAAACGCCGGACGGCAGAATATGAAGGGCAAATTTACCATAATCATTTACAATAGTATGACCTGCATTACTGCCTCCTTGAAAGCGTACGATAATATCGGACTCTTCACCGAGCATATCCGTAATCTTTCCTTTTCCTTCGTCTCCCCAGTTTGCTCCTACAACGGCTGTTACCATAGCCATTCCTCCTTAATGTCCCGCTTTCGCGGCACCGATTATTTGCATCAAAAAGCACATGCGTTAATATTATACATGAAAACACGCCGCACTTCAACTTCTTTCGCAAAATTAATCCCAATTTACAACAAATAAACAAGGAACAATTTTGAATTTTATCAGTTATAACTGATAAAATAATAAATCGCTCCTTATTTATTCGATATATCTGCTATTTTTCAATCTCCGCCAGCCGTTTCTCCGGCCAATCCGTCGACGTATGAATATTCAATATGCTCGGTGCCTCATGCATCGCATTGTAATACCACAGTGACGCCTCGGAATCATCGCCTCTCTCGTGGAAATACTCGCCCAGTTCAAAACACATTTCGGCGGAGCCTTCGGTGAGCATATCTTTCAATGCCATTTTCATCATAATGCCCGCGTCCTTCCGGATTCTTGCCGCACGGCAGACCACGCATGCAGCTTCCTTCATCTCATCCGCACTCCGCTCCGGGTCCATGACAGACGCCGCAAAAAATTCTTCCGCTTCCAAAAAATCTTCATCATCCCCGGAAATATACAACTCCATCGCATACATGTGATGCAGCCGTTTTGACAGCCGAAGTCCTTTGTGAATGTGTTTCTGAAAAGTTGCAAAATCACGCTTACAGTGGTTGCTCTCCGGATAGTGCCCAATAACTATATCCGAATCAAAAACGACCGGATCTAAGCGAACCATCTCGTGAATCGGTTCAATCCATGTAAATTCCCGAAGTCTTTTAAAAAGTTTCGGACGATACTCTTCGTCAAAATTATATGCAGTTCCATGAGACAACTGATTGCCATACTTCATCTGCACAATTTCAATTTCCGGCAAAAGCACTTCCTTTAATTCACGAAAGTGTTTTCTGTTTTCCTCGTCAATTACCTCATCCGCATCCGCTGTGTAAATATAGTCTTTTTCTGCCTTAGAAAAAGCAAAATTCCGCGCTGCCGAAAAATCATCCACCCACGTAAAATCATATATTTTATCTGTATAATTTGCCGCAATTTTCTTTGTTGCATCCGTGGAGCCGGTGTCAACAATCACAATTTCATCCACCAAATCCGCCACACTATCTAAACAGCGTGTGAGAATTTTCTCCTCATTTTTCACAATCATACATAAACTAATCTCAATCATATTCTATCCTCCTATCGTGGAATCCGGCACCAACCGGCAATTTGTATCTGTAACTCACGGCGTCCATTATATTCATTCACCGACGGATAATATGTAAATGCAATGTCTAACAGATTTTCGCGCCCCTCGTACATCCGCTTTAACTCAGCTTCTCCCCACTCCGCAATGACAAACTGCTCAAACTCCTCCGTCCGCCGGAAACAGACCGCTCCGATGCGATTGCCGACATCGTTTTGCACCTGCAGCTTTAACACTGTCCCCTCAACGCCAAATTTGCGCCCCGACAAAATACGAAAATGCTGTTCTGCAAAAATCGGCTTTGGATTTCCCACGCCAAACGGCTCCATTTTTTCAATTTCACTTAACAAAGTTTCTGTTATGTAGCCAATCGGCATCGGTGCGTCAATTCTTACGACCGGGCGAAAATCCTCTTCTGTCAGCACACAATTTTCATTTAACCGCTTTTCTAACTCCGGCAAATCCTTCCTGTGAAGTGTCATGCCTGCCGCCATTTTGTGACCACCAAACCGCTCCATTAAATCTTTGCACGCCATCAATTCGTGAAACATGTCATACACCTCAATCGAGCGCCCAGAACCCTTCACAAGACCATCTTCCGTTTCCGTAAAAACAATCGTTGGGCGGTTGTACCGCTCCTTCACCCGTCCGGCAATAATACCAACAAGACTCTCATGCGTATCCTGCAGTAATACAATCAGCACCTTTGGCAGCTTATTTTTGACCGCTTTCTCCTCCAGTTTTAAATAGGCTTCTTCCGCACCGTCTTCTGTCATTTGCTTGCGGGATTCATTAATTTCCTTCAACTTCTCTGCTTTTTCTAACGCCTTTTCTTCATCCTCTTCCATCAAAAGAGAAAAGGATTCTGTCACGGTCGCTATACGCCCTGCTGCATTAAAGCACGGTCCCAGGATAAATCCAATATGTCCTGCCGTAATCTCTTTATCGTCCAATCCCTGTACTTTAAGCAATGCGCGAAGCCCTATATTTTTCGTATGCGAAAGTGCTTTCAAACCATATTTTACCAAAATCCGGTTTTCCCCCTGCAGTTCCATTACATCAGCCACCGTTGCAATCCCGGCGTATTCTAGCAATTCATCCTTAGCTTCCGCCGGAACCTGCTGCACATCATACAGTGCACAAATCAGTTTAAACGCCACACCGGCACCACACAACCCGTGAAATGGATATGTTTCATCATCCCGCTTTGGGTCTAATATAGCATCCGCATTCGGCATCTGCTCCTGCACCTCATGGTGGTCGGTAACAATTACCGTCATACCAAGTTTCTTTGCATAATCCACTTCCTCATTCGCCACAATTCCATTATCGCACGTAACAAGAAAATCACGTCCGCCCGCGAGCGCCTCATCTACAATACGCCGGTTCAGTCCGTACCCTTCTTTTACACGGTCCGGCGTAAAAATTTCAGAATCCAATCCAATCTTTTGAAATCCCTTCCACAAAATATATGCGGAAAAAATTCCATCGCAGTCAAAATCCGAGGCAATTGCCACCTTGCGCCCCTGCTCTTTCGCCTTTACAATCTCTCGAACCGCCTCATCCATCCCTTTCATCAAAAAAGGATCATGCAAATCATCAAGCGTACCATATAAAAACTCCCGCATCTCCTGCTCACTTTCGACACCGCGGTTCATAAGACACCGCACCGCCAGAGGCGAAACCTTTAACTTCGCCGACAAGCCATTAAAATCTCCCTTTTTTGTTTCCACAATCCATTTTTCGCGCACAACTTTTTCCTCACTTTGCTAATTTGCTTTCGTATATGTCAAGTATAGTTGATTCACAGTGGATTTTCCAGTAGATTTTAAGGTTAGTTTGTGTCAAGTGTTGTTGGCACTTTTTTTGTATTCCTATAATTCCGCAAATAAACTTTGCGTCTCGTGGGCACTCCCGTTTAACAAACGCGTAAGGGTATGGGCATGCAAAATACGCAAGCCTCATACCCACGTGTTTGTACCTACGAGTCACAAAGTTTATTTGCGGAATTACTGGAATACAAAGGAACCGGCAGCAAACATTTGACACAAACCTGTGAGGTTCTGAAAGCCTACGATACAGAGCTTGCAGAAAACCGTGACAAAAAGAGTTATCGGGGAAAAGAAATTGATATGTAGAATTAATGAGAGGCCATGTGCCGTTAATAGATGCAGCAACAAGCGCATCCAGGAAAATATTCCGAGACGCGTTTATAAGATGATAAAAAAACTGAGTTTGGAATGACGGGTTTGTGACAAGTGTTCGCTGCCAGTTCCTTTGTATTCCTGTAATTCCGTAGAAAAACTTTGTGACGAGTGGGTTTTGAGTACGTCGGTATGAGGCACTGGTGGTTTCAGTGCCCATACCGCTACGCACTCAATTAGTGGGAACGCCCACGAGATGCAAAATTTTTCTACGGAATTACAGAAAACAAAAAAGTGCCAACGAACACTTGACACAAACGATTTTAAGGTTAAATTTGACTTTCCACCTGCTTCTCTTTATAATATCCAGTATACGACAAGAAAGGGGTACCCTCTATGAAATGGATACGTTTTACACTTGATACACATACAGATGCCGTGGACATGCTCAGCTATATGCTTGACGAAATCGGCGTGGAAGGAATTGAAATTGAAGACCATCTTCCATTAAGCGAAGAAGATAAGAAAAAAATGTTTGTCGATATTTTACCGGACCCGGAAGATAACGATGGGACTGCAAAAGTTCACTTTTACATGGAGCCGGAAAACTGTGACCCGGAAAAAGTCATGATTCAGGTACAGAATATTTTTCAGGAAATCAAGCCTTTCTGTGAAATCGGAAAAGGAACCATTTCTCTTTCTGAAACGGAAGACAAGGACTGGATTAATAACTGGAAAACATTTTTCAAACCGTTCCGTGCTGCCGACGATATCGTCATCAAGCCAACCTGGGAAGAATATAAAAAAGAAAAAGATTCCGATATTCTTATCGAAATCGACCCCGGCATTGCTTTCGGCACCGGTTCCCACGAGACAACGAAGCTTTGTATTCAGGCACTTGATAAATATGTAAAAAACGGAGACTCTGTCCTCGATGTCGGATGTGGCAGCGGAATTCTCTCAATTGCCGCTTTGAAACTCGGCGCCAAGCACGCCACCGCAATTGACATTGACGAAGTAGCCGTAAAAGTTGCTGCTGAGAATATGGCAGTAAATCATATTCCGTCTTCTGACTACACCCTTTACGACGGCGATTTGATTTCCAACGCTTTTTTGAAGGTGAAAGCCGGAACCGGTCACGACATCGTGGTAGCAAATATTCTTGCCGACGTCATCATCCCGCTCACAGGCGTTGTAAAACCTCACCTTAAAAAAGGCGGTCTTTACATTACATCCGGCATCATTGATACGAAAGAAGCCGAAGTACGTGAAGCGTTACTTGAAAATGGATTTGAAATTCTTGATGTAACCTATATGAAAGAATGGTGCTGCTTTATTGCGACAGTCTAATGTAACACAAAAAATACCACCCGCCAAAATTATTTTGACCGGGTGGCATTTTTATTTTAAGAATCTCTTATTTACTTATAAGCATCCTTTGCGTTTGCTACTGCAAAGAAAGCAGATTTTGGTGAATACAAGCCATTGAACAAGCAAGGTACACTGCTTGCACGCCATGAAACACCATCATACAAACTCCAGATAACAAGGGCGCTAATCTTTGTTCCCTTTGCTTTACTCTGCAAAAGAGCACCCATAATCTGGTCATAGTAAGCAGCCTGATCCTGATCTGTCACTACTTTATCTGCTGTCGATGTGTAACCGGCATCAATCTCTGTGATATGAATGTCCATATCCGGCATATTTGAGCGGAAGCACTCAAGTGCCTGTGCATACAAATCCGGGCTGTGTGCTGCATTGCCAACCGTCAAGTGACTCTGCATACCAAGACCATCACAAATCTTTCCATCCTCGTTAATAAAGTCAATCAAAAGAACTTCATCTTCCGGACAAAGATAAGTATTAAAGTCATTGTACATCAATTTCACATCGTCGCGGTCATATTTTTTACAAATTTCATCTGCCCACTGGAATGCTTCTTTGACAAACTTCGGACGAAGCGTTACTCCGGTACTTGACATATAACCGGCATTTTTCTCTTTATCCGTAATGCCATAAATCGTATTCCAGAATGTTCCCTTAGGACTTCCGCTATGCATATACTCATTTACTACGTCATAAGCATAAAGAACGCATTTGCTCTTGTCGCCACCGGCAAGTTCCAAATCTTTCTTCAAAATATGCTCCATCACATTCTTTACAAAATACTCAAGACGCAAATCCATGTTTTCTTCAGAAGTATTCTTACTCTTGTTATTTACAACAGAGAATCCTTTCTGGAAGAAATAGGTAGGAGTCTGCGCATGCCACAGTAACGTATGTCCACGAAGCTTCAATCCTTTTGCGTGGCACTCGGTCAAAATCTGGTCGATTTTATCGAACTTCAACTTAGGAACAACGACACCTGTCTTTTTAACAATTGTGTCTTTTCCGTCTACAGTCTCTGTTACGTTATAAGTTGCAGAGTTATCTGCCTGTTTGTCATATCCTTCCGGAATATACAAACCTTGTGCTTTGGCATCTTCAAGTGGCACTGCATCAATTTTGTCAGAATCCATAACGGCATTCGGTTTCATCTCATTACCAGGAGTAATGCCATTGTACTGTTCATTCAAGAACTTAGAAGCTGTATCTCCAAGAAGATCATTTGCCGATGCACCAACCGCTACCACACCAAAAGTATCACTGTAAATATCTTTCAGTTTCGGAATATCCGTTGCCTTGGATGGCTGTGCCGTTTTTACAATCTTCATGTTATCAACATACATATCACCGGTTGTACCATCATCACTCTGTAAATAGAATCCATAGAAGTACATGTCATCCGGCACAGTGATTTCATAGTCGAAATCTTTCCACTGGCCTTTTGTTGTTTTCCAGCGGGTTTCCGTGATACGAGTCGGCATATAAGCATACGACTGATCGCCACCTTCAATCGGAATCACCTGTTCGTTAAAGTTCAATGAAGACACTTCACTGTAGGCAGTAAAGGAAACGCGGTAAGTAGCACCACCTTCTAATTTCTTGGACAGATTAATCATAGCTCCCTGCCAGCTCTTTGAATTTGCTTCACGGTGGCATTTGAGAACTTTCTTGCCAACTGCACTGTTGCCGGTTGGAAGTGTACTCGAATCAACAACCTCCAGATAATCTTTTCCGGTGTTGTTATCATCTGAGAACGCGCGAAGAATCCATCTTTTCAATCCTTCCGGATCCGGAGTATCCTCGTTTACGCAGTCCGTCGACTTTGTACCCGTTTCTACATCCTCAAAATCTTCATCATACACAGTTGCTGTTGCCGGGTCAACCTTTGCTTCCGGCACTGTTGTAGGGAATGTATCCGGGTCTTTTGCTTCCGGTGCCTTTGCCGTTTTGTAACCCTGGTCAAGTGCACGCAGTGTAGGAACTGCTGTCGGAGCAGCCGTCGGTGTAGCCGTAGCTTTTGCTCCCGGTGTATCAGTTACCTTTGCCGGTGCGGTCGGTGTTGCCACCGGTGCTTTTGTTACTGTTACTTTGCCTGCTTTTTTGACTGTAATCTTACAAGTCTTTTTGTAGGTCTTTTTACCTACTTTGATTTTGGCAGTCAAAACTGTCTTTCCTGCCTTTTTACCTTTGATTGTTACGCTGTTTTTCTTTTTCTTAGAAAGCGTGACAACCTTCTTGCTTTTCACAGACCAAGTTGTCTTCTTAATCTGCTTTGTCTTAACACCTTTCACTGTAACTTTCTTTGTTTTACCTGCTTTTACAGAAACCTTTTTTACCAAAGATGGCTTCTTTGCAGCCTCTGCCTTTGGTGCGCTAAGCGCAGGAATAACAAGAGAAAGAGCTACAGCGGAAACAATGAGTTTCTTCATCTGTCTCTTCAATGTCTTGACCTCCTTTTTTATGTTTTTATAAAAAAAAGCACTACCCGATTCGAGTAGCGCTTTTTTATCTGTATAAGTACTCGTATACGTACTTATATTTTATCATTTTAATAATGAAATAGCAATCACTTTATAAGATTTATGGTATATATAAGCAACATTATATGTGTGTATCACCATATCTCTATATTAGCTAATCCCAATACTGCTTTTTCGCATCAATTACAGCATAGAATGCAGCTTTTGGCATATACAAACCATTGAACAGACATGGGAATTTTGCCGGTCTCCATGATACACCATCATACAAACTCCAGATAATCAATGCTGTGATGTTGCCGCCATTTTTCTTGTTAGTCAAAATCGCATTCATAATCTGGTCATAGTATGCTGCCTGATCCTCATCTGTCAATGGCTTGTCCTCTGTGCTAACCATTGTTGCATCAAGTTCAGTAATCTGAATCTCCAAATCCGGGCAGTTCAGACGGAAGTACTCCAATGCCTTTGCATAGTTTGTTGCACTGTGGAACGAGTCCGTAATGTCCAAGTGTGACTGCATACCAATACCATCACATACTTTACCCTCACTATTAATGTAATCTACCAGGTGAATGATATTTTCCGGATTCTGATAGCAGTTATAATCGTTATAAATCAGTTTAACATCCAAACGGTCATATTTTACAAGCATTTCGTGTGCATATTTGAAAGCATCCTTTACATAAGAAGGACGAAGTGTCACACCATGGTCTTTCACAGACTTATCATATGTGCCGTAAATCAATCCCCAATAAGTAATATTCTTGGAGTCTTTCTCCGCATTTGCACTGTGCAGATACTCATTTACTACATCGTAGGAGTATAAACAATCTGCATACTCACTGCTCAATACATGGTTCATAACTGTCTTAACATAGAACTCAAGACGCGTATCCATGCACTCTTTGGATGTGTTGTACTTCTGTCCTGTCGTAATTTTATAATTCTGCTGGAAGAAATACTTCGGTGTCTGCTGATGCCATACTAAGGTATGTCCACGCAGTTTCACGCCTTTCTCATGAGCAGCTTTCATAATCTTATCTACATTATCAAAATTCAGTCTCGGCACGGCATACTCACCCGTAGCTGATTTAAAACGGTTGTCATCATAAGAAATGTAGTTATCCGGAATAATATATCCCATGGATTTTGCATCCTCTACTGTGATGAAATCGGTCTTATCCGCAGAAACTTCATCGGTTGGTTTCACAAGTTTACCAATCGTAGAACCAAGAATTGCATCCGGTTTCATTTCGTTACCCGGTGTAACGGCATTGTACTGCTGAGAAATAAACTCGGAACCATTCTTACCAAGAATCGAAGCAATTCCTGCTCCAACGCCGACAATCGGGAATACATCTTTGTAAGTATCCTTCAAAGAATCAATTGTTTTGTCCGGATTTGTCTGCAATGTCTTTGTCAAAGTAATGTTGTCAAGGTAAATGTCATCGTTACCATTTCCGTTATAAGACTCAAAATACAGTGCATAATAAAATTTATCATCCGGTACGGAAATCGTAAATGTTACTGTATTCCATTTTCCTTTCGGAATCTTTGTAATTGTTCCGGAAGTCGGACCAAAGTTACCATAACTTGGTGACAGTTCTTCCAGAGTCTGCTCCTGATAAGAACACATCAAATCGGTGTTCTGGCAGAATACATCTGCCTTAAGTTCATAGGTACATCCTTCATCCAGTTTATCGGTGATGTTCATCATCGGCCCCTGCCATGTTTTATCTTCACGGTGAAGGTGAAGTACATGTGTATTATTTCCTTCAACCGGAAGATCACTTCCGTCTACTACATCCAAATAGTCTTTTGATGTTCCGACGCCACCGTCATCAGCCTTTTTATGTCCACGAAGCACAACTCCTTTGATACCATCTCCGGTAATTGCATCTTCTGTTTTTGTTCCGATTGTAACATCTTCAAAATCTACGTTATAACCAACTTTGGTAGCCGGATCAATCGTAGCTTCCGGTTTCGTAGTTGCAAATGAGTCTGCACTCTTCTTTGGTACTTCTGTCATATTTGGTGTTGCCAACGGTCGGAATGTAGCCACTGGTGTTGCCGTAGGTACCGCTGTTGCAGTGTTTGCCGGTGCTGTTGTTGCCGGAGTCTTCGTTGCGCCCTGTGTTGGTTTTGCAGTAATAACTGCAGTTTTCTTTACTACAGTAATTTTCGTCTTTAATTTATAGGTCTTTTTGCCAACTCTAACTTTCGCAGTCAAAGTTGTTTTTCCTGCCTTTTTACCTTTTAATGTAACGCCTGTCTTTTTCTTTGCCGAAAGAGAAACGATTTTCTTTCCTTTCTTTGGCAATGACCAAGTCGTCTTTTTGATTTTCTTTGCTTTTACTTTTTTTACAGTTACTTTTTTCTTTGCTCCTACTATCACTTTAACGCTTTTCGCACTCAGCTTTGGTTTTGCTGCAGCTTCTGCCTTTGGAGCCAAAACCGCCGGAACCAATAAAGATAAAGCCATAGCAGAAACAATCACTCGTTTCAAACTCTTATTCATGCTTTTCCCTCCAAACATAAATCCTTACATATATTTCCTATAACAATTGTGTTATAAAACACTTTTTCACTACACGTCCAAATTATAATATCTTTACATGAAAAGAAGCGCCACTCTTACGAGCAGCGCCTCCCATGATTCAATTTTAGTCAGCCTTATCAGCAATTAATTATTTTACAAGAGTAATGCTCTTAATAACAAAGTGCATATTTGCTGGCAAGGACTGTAACTGAAGGTTAAATCCTGCTACTGTTGCAAGTTCAGAAGGATTTGTCTTAGCAATCGTTAATGTGCAGGTTTCTCCAGTAAATGGAGAAGACAACCATGCTGTGTTTGCTTCTGCATCATCTTCACCTGTCCAGTTTGTATCAATACCATTGTCGAATCCATTCAGTTTTCCAGATGCCACATATGCAATTTTACCATATGTTGGAGCACCTTCTGCACCTGCGTAATCTTCTACTTTCTTGCCATCTGCATCCTGTACTTCCCATGCAATCTGCAATGCAGTAAAGTCTGCAAGGTCAAGATTGTTGTCTGTAAGATATTTAGAGAAGTCTACATATGTCATTGCTTTTCCAGCCATGAACTCAAGACCTGCTGCAGAACTTGTAGCTGCTACACCAGCGCCTTCGCCAGGATTTGTTTTAGCAACAACACCATCACTTGTCAAATCAACATATACGTTGTTGTCTTTGTAAAGAGTAATGCTCTTCAAAACAATATGCATATTAGCCGGAAGAGACTGTAACTGAAGGTTAAATCCTGCTACTGTTGCAAGTTCAGTAGGGTTTGTCTTAGCAATCGTCAATACAGATGTCTGTCCTGTATATGGACTAGCAAGCCAAGATTTGTTTGCTGTTGTATCATCTTCACCTGTCCAGTCTGTATCAATACCATCTGAAAATCCATCCAATTTAGCTGTTGCGGCATATGCGATTTTACCATATGTTGGAGCACCTTCTGCACCAGCGTAATCTTCTACTTTCTTGCCGTCTGCATCCTGTACTTCCCATGCAACCTGCAATTCATCGTAGTCAGCCATATCAAGGTTTTTGCTTGCGAGATATGCAGAGAAGTCTACATATGTCATTGCTTTTCCAGCCATGAACTCAAGACCTGCTGCAGAACTTGTAGCTACTACACCAGCGCCTTCGCCAGGATTTGTTTTTGCTACGATATCAGCACTTGTCAAATCAAATTTATGAGTTTCGATTACAGTAGGCTCTTCCGATGGCTCTTTAACTGTAATATCAACAGAACCAGTTACGTTGCTTCCATCTGTAGATGTTGCAGTAATTGTTGTTGTACCTTCTGCACCCTTCTTAGCTACTACAGTACCTGCGAAGTTTACAGTTGCTACGTCTTCGTTGCTGGATGTCCATTTAACGATCTGACGTGTTGCATCAGCAGGTGTAACTGCAGCTGTTACAGTTGTAGTCTTACCAGGAGCAATCTCTGTCTTAGCAGCTTTTACATCAATACCTGTAACAAGTTTGTCATATTTAACTTTTACGAAGTCAATTCTGTGAATTGTTACTTCAGCACCAGAAGACTGTGGGCAGAATGCGATAGCTGTCAAATTCTCTGGGTTCATTCCTTTACCCATAAGCATAGAAATAGGAATGAAGACTGTACGTGTCTTGTAAGCTGCTTTTACTGTGTTACCGGCAGTGAAAGTAGATTCAGCTTCCCAAATCTCATCATCTGTGTGGATCCATCCGCCTTCATATGTCTCAGAAGAAGAAGAACCTGGGAAACCAGCGGAACGAAGCTGGTCATTTCCGTTATAAGTACGGCAGTTCATCTCGTTCTCTGATGTTACTTTAACACGAACGTAGTCATAAGCAGACATGTCTTTTGTACCATTGTCATAACCCATGAATCCTTCACCACGTGTATCAGAGATATCAATGATGTCATCATCTTTGGTTGCCGGGTTGATGTAGTAAGATACACCGGAGTTATAATCTTTTGTGGATGTGAATGTTACAGAACCGTCTTTGTTGTACAAAGTACCATCTTTAACAGTCTCACCATCAGAACGTTTAGCATCACAAGTAAATGTAGTCTCATTAAGTTCTGTCAATGGAACATTGTATGTAGCAGACTCATCTACTGTGTAAGTGCCGGCTTCTGTTTTGATTACGCTTACAGGAGCTTCTGTAGGTTTTGGTGTAGCAGTTGCTGTGCTTCCACCATTGTTGTTATTGTTGTTTGCCGGAGTTGCTGTAGCTTTTGCTGCATCTGTCTTAGCAGGTACCGGTGTTACATTAACTTTGCTTGCCTTCTTAACAGTAATCTTGCAAGTCTTTTTGTAGGTCTTCTTACCTACTTTGATTTTAGCAGTCAAAGTAGCTTTACCAGCTTTTTTACCTTTAACTACTACGCTTTTAGCTTTTTTCTTGCTAAGAGAAACAACTTTTTTGCCCTTCTTATTGAGAGACCATGTTGTCTTCTTAACTTTTTTCTTAGATGTTACTTTAACTGTTTTTTTCTTACCAACAGTTACGGTTACTTTCTTCGTAAGCGTAGGCTTTTTAGCTGCTGCCTCAGAAGAAGTGTTTGGTGCGATTCCTGCCAGACTGAAAGCCATAACTACAGCCATTGATTTTGCAAGAACGGATTTGATACTTTTCTTCAAAACTCTTACCTCCTATTTTATAGTATTGTTTTGGTTTTTATTTGCAAAGCATGTTTCCCGCTTTCGCAGGAAACAGCTTTTACAACATGATTATTTATATTCCGGATATTTTTCCGGGTTTGCTTTGATTTCTTTATCAGTAGGATTTGTATTTTCTTTCCAATCTTTACTGAATACCAAAGACTTCAATTCATATACATGTTCTGGTTTGTTAGCATCAAACTTATTAGCTTTCAATACAACATAACGAACATTCGTAAGATTTCCTTTCGGTGTTGTACCATCCACTTTTACATTCTTTGAATCAACGCCATCAATCCAGTTGCACCACCAGTTTTCTTCTACACCGGCTTCACCATAACTTGTTCCCTCATAAGAACGAATTGCATGAGATCCTTCGAAGAATGGATAAGTAGCGAACTGTACCTGTTTGGTCCAGTATTTATCCTGCTGGAAATCTGCTGTATCCGGATACAATTCAATCGACATCTGCTCTGTTGCTTTACCACTTAATGCAACACCTTTGTAGTTTGACAAATCATATGTCTTGCCAAGATCCAGTACATACATATCTTTGTTTGCCTGAGTAAACGCAAGACTTAATACTCCACCAGCCTGTTTAGCACCATCTACTGTAGAATATACTTTTGTTGTCTTATCATCGTCAGCTTTCTTAGGCATAATCTTCAATGTAGAAAGATCAATTGTAAGATCAGACGCTGCAGCAGTTCCTTCAACAACTTCTACATCAAAGGATGTCTTAACACTAGGATTCTTTGTTACAGCTGCCGTCAAAGTAACCTTACCGGTGCCAACTGCTTCCAGTACAGGATCCGTTTTGGAAGAATCAACTTTCAAAACTTTTTCATCACTGGATGTCCATGTCAACTGAGTCTGAGTTGTATTATCCGGTGTATAAGCAAAGTTATCAGCAGACATACTCAATTTCATGCCCTTAACCATCTTAGTTGGAGCATTTTCAATTTTAACTGCTGTACAAGGTGTCTCACCTTCCAATACAGATACATTATCAATATAAAGTGTCAAACTTGCGTTAGTGCTTGGATATCTTCCTGTATAAGTACTTCCAAGTACCAAAGAAACATTCTTTTGGTTCAAAAGACCGGTCTCTGTGATATTACCTTTAGTCAGGTTCATCTTATTTGGATGCCATCCTGCTTTGTATTTATCACTTTCGCTCTCTTTGAAACCAATGGTACGGTTTTCATTCTTCTTCTCTTTTGCCCAGTCATCATACATCATTGGGAGAGAGTGGTTATTGTATACCATACCCTCGAACTCATCGCCCTTATTTGGAACGGTGTAGTTCTCATCCTTACCGGATGCATGAGAAGAATCAGCGGAGAATTTAATCAGTTCTTCAGAGATTCCCTTCTTCTCAGCGTCTGCTTTCTTAAGAGAAGTTGCAAAGTAATACTCCGGTGTAATTTTACCATATTTTGCAAAGTAAGCATATGCTGTCTTGTACTTCACATCACCAGTGTTGCTTGCTACCACGCGGGACTCGAACTTAATACCGGAATACTCATCGAGTTTTTTCTGCAGTTTCAAGTTGAAGATAGGTGCATAATCGTATGCCTGTGTATCACCGGTATACTCAATCTTTAAGCACTTGTTCTTAGGATTTTCAGGGTCAGTTGCAACTGTCATTTTACCAACGTTGCTGTTCACATACTCTTTACCCTTAGTAGCTTTACCAGCTGTTCCCTGCTCTTCATCGCTCTCCCAGTTATATCCTACCGGATAGCTCTCGAAGTCTTCTACAACGGTCTGAGTTCTTGTGTCTGCCGGCTCATAGTTTGGAGTCGGAGTAGCTGTTGCAGGTTTTGCATTAATTTTAACATTAATCGTAACCTTCTTATTTGTACCGTCTTTGGTGTATCCGTAAATCTTTGTAGTACCAGCTTTAACCGGAGTAACTACACCGTATGGAGATACATAAACAACCTTAGAATTCTTTGCTTTCCATTTCATTCCTTTATAACCAACTTTTGTTGGGGAATATTTTACATAAAGCTGTGCTGTCTGCTGATTTGTAGTAGCAGCTGCTTTATCATCGTACTTAACTGTCATAGTAAGTACACTCTTCTTGGTAGAAACGAATTTTGTCGTTTTCTTCGTTTTCTTTGTACGCTTTGTTGCGTCAGCCTCTTTTGTGTTTGTTACACTTGTTGTAACAACAAACTTGCTAGGCTTAACGGATTTGATTGGTGTACCAATCTTAATTCTCAACGTAGCTTTCTTTTTCTTATTTGCTTTGGAAGCAATTGTAATCTTAGCAGTTTTGTTTTTCTTACCTACTGCCTTGACATAAACTTTTCCTTTAGATTTAACAATCTTAGCAACTTTTGGATTACTTGATTTGTATGTAACCTTTTTGCTAATCTTGCCGGATTTTGTAACTTTTACTTTAATCTGTTTTTTCTGGCCTTTTTTCAAAACCAGTTTACCGCCGTTTACAACGGGGCTTTTCACTTTGACAGACTTGATTTTTGCTTTTGCATCAGCTGTCGTTCCTGTGATTGACAAAGATGTCACAACCATAGCCAGGGAAAGCACGCCGGCCAATGTCTTTGTGACAATTTTGGATGTCTTGCTCATGATTATCCTCCTTTAATATATTTAGCATGTACAGACACTTGTACACATTGAATGTAGTCTCATTGTACCATCCTTTATGGGAAAATGCAACCAAAATAAATAAAAAATACCCACTTTTTTGGATAAGTTGCACATTATTTTTTCTCATTTCTTGACAAGAACTAGGAAACTGTTACAATGGGGACAGATACAAGCGGTCACACGCATTTTGACCGGTATGAGAGGAGAACGAATGGAACAAGCACATCATTTATTAGACCTGATACACTCGTATTTTCCACATGAGTCTGCCGATATCCGGACGATATCACCACTGAAACTGGCTTATCTGGGAGATGCTGTCTACGAAATCATTATCCGCACATTAATCATGGAACGAACAGGTGGTCCTGTGAAAAATCTGCACAAAAGAACGAGTGAGTTTGTCAATGCCGGCTCACAGGCAAAATTGATTTTGTGTCTGCAGGACGATTTATCTGAGGAAGAAATCCGCATTTACCGTCACGGGCGCAACGCGAAAACGTCTTCTGTGGCAAAGCACGCAGACATTCATGATTACCGCAACGCTACCGGTTTAGAAGCTTTGTTTGGCTATCTTTATCTGAGTGGCAGATTAGAGCGCGCCATTGAATTATGCAAAATTGGTTTCGAGCGGCTGGATATTTTATTATAGAAAGAAGAGGATTTTAATCATGAAAGAAGAATATAGAGAAGAAAATACAACAAGTTCACGAATTGAGGGCCGCCACAGTGTCCTTGAGGCTTTGCGCGCAGGCAGCCTGATTGAGCGTCTTTTTGTACAGAAAGGCTGTCAGGACGGTCCGGTTCTTACTATTTTAAGAGAGGCAAAGAAGGCAGATGTCATGGTGGACTTTGTTCCAAAAGAGCGTTTGGATTTTATGAGCGAGACAAAAAATCACCAGGGCGTGGTTGCCGTTTTGTCCGCTTTTGCTTATTCCACGATTGATGATATGTTTGCACTCGCAGAGAAAAAAGGTGAGACACCGTTCTTTTTTATACTGGATGGTATTGAAGACCCGCACAATCTGGGTGCCATCATCCGTACCGCAAACCTTGCCGGTGCCCACGGCGTGATTCTTCCAAAGCGACGTGCTGCCGGATTGACTGCTACGGTAGTCAAAGCGTCTGCCGGTGCCATTCATTACACCCCGGTCGCTAAAGTTACTAATATTGTGTCCACGATTGAACAGTTAAAAGAAAAGGGAATGTGGTTTGTCTGCGCTGATATGGATGGCGAGCTGATGTACCGCCAGAATCTCACCGGACCAATTGGCCTTGTAATCGGCAACGAAGGAAAAGGCGTCAGCCGCTTAGTAAAAGAACACTGCGATTTCATTTCATCCATTCCGATGAAGGGCGATATCGACTCACTTAACGCATCTGTAGCCGCCGGCGTTCTTGCTTACGAAATTGTACGTCAGCGTATGAACCACTAATTGAGGAGGATTTTATGTTTGATTATCACGCAGCAAACGATGAAACAATCATCGCCCGCTCCCACGACGGCGATGATGCTGCCACAGATTTTTTACTGGAAAAGTACAAGCCCCTTGTCAAGAAGAAGGCTCGTACTCTTTTTCTGATTGGCGGCGACAATGATGACCTAATTCAGGAGGGAATGATTGCCCTCTATAAAGCCATCCGCGCTTTTAGGGCAGACCGCGAAAGTTCCTTCGTACACTACGCTTCTCTTTGCATTGATAATCAATTATACAACGTAATCAAGGGCGCAAACCGACTCAAGAATTCGCCGCTCAACACCTACGTTTCCCTTTACTCGCCGCTCAACTCCGACACGGAAAACAATTCCCGCGAGACACTTGCCGATACACTCCAGCCTTCCGAACTTATAAATCCGGAAGACATCGTAATCGACAAGGAAAATGTAACGGACATCGAGAGTCACATCGAAAAGCACCTGAGCAAGTTTGAAAAAGAAGTAGTAACTCTCTACCTTGACGGCAACGATTACCAGCAGATTGCCGTAGTCCTTGGGAAGTCTCCAAAATCCATCGATAACGCTTTGCAAAGAATCCGGGGGAAGCTGTTGAAGATTCGATAAGAAGATGAGAAGCTGGCTCGTTGGTTTTTGGCGGTTGCTTGCGCCGGTTGCTTTTAGTGGCTATTTTTAGGGGTTGGGGCAGCATACAAGCAACTCTTTTACTCATAATTTGTCAATATGGTTGCATTTTCCGGTCGATTTCCCCCATTCTTACGATAAAACACAGTGAAAAGACAACTCTTTTTCCTATTTTCATGCATTTGGGTTGTTTTCATGTCAAAAATTTTTTTCATCATGCAACGCTTTTATGATATAAAGCCCATTTAGGTTGCTTTTGATACGCCAAAGGCTTTATGGCAAAAAAATAAGACCTACCGGTCTTACACAAAACTTTTTGAATCCTATAAAAGCTGTTAACGGGACTCGAACCCGTGACCTCCGCCTTACCAAGGCGACGCTCTACCACCTGAGCTATAACAGCACCGTGGTCATAAAAGACCTTACGAGTTGATATTCTACCAAAAGAATTGGTTCGTGTCAACTATTTTTTTCTTGAGTTTCCGCAGTTAAACATCTGGACTGATAGAACAAAACACCAACACTCACTTGCCCCTAGCATTTTCCCACCATTTGAATTAAAATAAACCTAACAAAACCATCACAAAAACACTCAGGAGGATGCTGCTATGAAGAAACGCTTACAATTTTATCTGAACTACTACGAAACATTAACAACAAAAAAATCCCTGACCACCGCAGAGGCCGCCAGGGAACAAGAGCAATTGCTCATTCAAATTCAATTTTTTCAGCACGAACGCCTGATTCACTTAATCGTGACGGCACTTTTTGCACTACTCACGATACTAAGTTTATTCGCCAGTCTGCTTCTTCCAAAGCAGCCGGTACTGCTTGCACTGGATGTATTATTCCTTGTGCTTTTAATTCCATACATCTTTCATTACTACCGCTTGGAAAACGGCGTACAGAAGTTGTACGAATATTACGACAAACTTAATTGCCGGTGAAACCGCCATATGCTTTTCCGTTGTGCATAACAGCACCTTTTCGCTTGGCAAGCTCGGAAACCGTCAAGATGTCATAATCATTTTTTACAAGCCACGGAAGAACCTTCTTCAGCGCCTCCACGGTAGTCGGGTGAATATCATGCATCAGAATAATGCCTCCATCTTTGACATTTTTCTTGATTTCCTTCATGATAGCTTTTGTATTTTTTGATTTCCAATCCAACGTGTCGGTATTCCACAGTACCATCGGATGTTTTAATTTTTTACGCATTTTCTCACTGATGGCACCATATGGTGGACGTAGCAGTGTAATGTCGTAACCAACTAATTTCTTCACCAAATCCGCCGTCTTATCGTACTGTTTATCCACTTTTTCCATACTCAGTTTTGCTAAATTGGCATGATCCCACGTATGGTTTCCAATTTCACATCCCTGTGCCACTTCCTGTTTCAAAACTTCTGCGCCTTCCTTTACACGGGATCCTACCACAAAAAAGGTCGCATGTGCCTGATACTGTTTTAATAAAGCAAGCACTTTTGGTGTATTCACTGTGCTTGGACCATCGTCAAACGATAAGGCAACCGCTTTCGAGCGAATCTTTGGCACAGGTGTCGGAATGGTCTGCGGCGCAAGTGTCGGAACCGCGGCAATTTCATTTGCAACCCCATCCGGCGCATAGGTTGCCTGTCCCTTTTCAGGAACTTTTGTCTGCTGTGACGCAGCACTTGCACTATTCGCTGCCGCCGTCACTGCTGCCGTTGCCTGTGCCGTCTGTGTTACCGTAACACCGCTTCCACTCGCCACAGCCTGCCCTTTTGGCTGTTCATCATCAGAGAACTCAGCCTGAACCAAGCAGACGGCACCCACTGCAATCAGCACAATTACTGCAATGAGACAGACAATCCATCGTCCTGACACTGCCTGTCCCATACTACTTCGATATTTACTTCTGCTTGAATATGAACTGTTTCCTATATAGTTATCAGAGCCTTTAGAAAAACGGCTGCGCCTTCTTCTTCGTCTCTCGCGATTATTATAACCTTTCATATAATTCATCTTTACACCTCATTCCGAGAGCAATTCCCTGCTCCCATTACGTAGCCCTAGTATAACACTAATCTTTCGGCTTTTCAATGACGATTTTCCCTCCAATAAATTCCAGTTTTACTTTATTTCCATCCATTCCCATTTGTTCCAGCAACTCACTTGGAATCTGCACACGTCCGGCGCGGTCAAGAACCGCAAACTCTTCCTGCGTCTCTTCTTCCTGCCAGTCAATGTCCAAATGTTCCATGCGCTCGCGGTAATCATTTTTCATAATACGCTCGCTGCTCGTTTTCCCATCGCGGATAGAAACAACACGATTTACCTTTTTTGCCAACTCTTTATCATGCGTTACAATGACAATCGTAAGTCCGAGTTTCTCATTTAACTTGCGGAACATTTCCAAAATGTCATCCGCAGTCTTTCGGTCAACGGCACCGGTTGGCTCATCCGCCAGTAACAGTTTCGGATTATTGGCAAGCGCAATTGCAATCGCAACTCTTTGCTGCTCACCACCGGAAAGCTGGCTTAATTTACTGTCCTTTCTGTGTCCAAGACCTACCAGTTCCAGAAGTTCCAGTGCCCTTTTCTTTTTTTCCTCCTCAGAAACTGCCTTTTCTTTTTCTTCCACAAAAAGCATCGGTGTCATTACATTTTCCCACGCAGTCAAATAAGGAAGAAGATTTCTCGCATTGTTCTGCCACACAAAACCAACGGTACTTCTCTTATATTTAACCAGTTCGTTTTCCGTCATTTGAAAAAGATTTTTGCCATCCACATACAGTTTACCCGCTGAAGGCCGATCTAATCCACCAATCATATTTAAAAATGTGGACTTACCGCTTCCGCTGTTTCCAATAATCGCCATAAGTTCTCCACGCTTCACGGTCAAATCCAACCCTTGAAGCGCCAGCACTTCAATATCTTTGGTCTTGTAAATTTTAACCAGACTGTCACACTCAATCATCACATCGTCCGGCACATCCATCGTCTGTTCCGGATTTTCCATTGCAGATTCAGGACTCTTTATTTGTTTTACTTTGCTTATTTTTTCTTTTAAATTAATCTTCATCGGCAATCTCTCCATCCTCAATATGATAGATGCAGTCGGCAATCTCCATCAATCCGGTATCATGCGTCGTCATTACTATGGTTACTCCCTGTTTTTCAATCAGTTCCTTAAAAATCTTCATCACCTGAAGCCCGGTATTGCTGTCAAGCTCCGCCGTCGGCTCATCGGCAAAAATAATCTTTGGCTTGTGTGCAATCGCACGTGCAATCGCCACTCGCTGCTGCTCACCACCGGAAAGTTCCTGTGGCATATGATGCATACGGCTTCCGAGGCCAACTAATTTCAGACATTCTTCCGTCCGCTTTCTCCTGTCCCCTTTGTATCCGGCGAGTCTGAGAACAAACTCAACATTTTCGTAGGCGGTCATCATCGGAATCAGTGCCACTGACTGAAAAACAAATCCAATCTGCGTTTTCCGCATCTGCTCCCTGTCATGTTCCGGCAAATCTTGAATCGGTTTTCCTTCAAATAAAATTTCACCGCTTTTCGGGTAATCGAGTGCACTCAAAAGATTCATCAGCGTCGTTTTACCGGAGCCGGAACGTCCTCTTAGCATCGTAAGTTTCCCGGTCGGAATCTGAATGTTAATGTTTTTCAAAACCACTAACTCCTTGCCACCGGCAATCGGAAAGCTTTGAATCACATCTTTAGTTTCTATCATATTTTCCATTCTGACACCTCCCTAGTCTTCACCAAGCTTCAACGCCTGGGAAATATTAATCTTACTAATCAGCTTACCAAGAACTACCATGCAGATTACAATCACAATGCCGATGACGCTAAAGAGACGAATCATATCTAACGCCTTAAACACAACTGCAAGCGGTACCGTCTGGTCGGTTGATGCATAGAAAATCTGCACCAGTGGCACAAACAGAATGGATGACAAAACACCAAGTCCGGCACCAATCAGAATGGAAATTCCGGAACTGAAAATCTGTTCATTGATTAACATCTGAATAATCTCTTTTTTTGTCATGCCCATCGCACGGAATACACCGAAAAGCAATTCTCTCTGCCGGATTGACAAAATCCAGTAAATCAAAAATCCGGTACTGCACAAAATCAAGATAATGATAAAACTCATCGTCAAAATACCATTGGTTCCTTGGAACAGTGCATCGTTTTTAACGTCTACCAGTTTGGATGCCACATCATCAAACACCGTATATTCGATGCCGTTTTTCTTCGCATAATCGTAAATAAATTTCGAAGAACCGTTGGTCTGAATCCACACCTGATACGGCTTCACGCCAAGCGTCTGTTGAACCGGTGCCAGATTGGCAACAATCAGATAATGATCCGTTGTCACAAGCGTATCCTGCTGATTTAGTTCATGCGTCTGCTTCACATAACTTGGAAAATAATCAAAGAACCCATACACAACTCCTGTCATTTCTTTTTTATCTTTTGTTGTATAGGTTACTTTATCCCCCAGCTTGACGCCCATTTTTTTCTGAAAATTCATGCTTAGAAGAATGGCATCCGGATTACCCGCCATTGCATTCAAATAATTGTTCAGATGCGTCGGCAAAAGTGTCGAATCAAAATCACTTACCGTCAATCCAAAATTTTTCGTGTCAATTGCCATCAACGAAGTTTCTGTTTCATTGTCACTCATTTTTTTGCCAAGTGATGTAGAAATCTCATCCTCACAGTAAACTTTCGT
Organism: Clostridium sp. AF36-4; assembly: GCF_003435975.1. NCBI lineage: Bacteria > Bacillati > Bacillota > Clostridia > Eubacteriales > Clostridiaceae > Clostridium > Clostridium sp. AF36-4. Next base: position 63,335 of record NZ_QTVH01000009.1, read on the forward strand.
TGCATGTTTTACACCTTTCATGCTCTCATAGGTCGAAAAATCCGGCTCCGTATAGGATACTTCCTTATCCGGATTATCCGCAAGGAACGCTTCGTTGCTCTCCCATTGCTCTTTAAGAACAAGTGTTGCTCCCGTTTCATACCGAATATTACTCTCCGAATTGGAAAGAATCGTCCGCGCCACCGTTGCGTTAAAAATACCAAGTGCAACCGTCAGCATCAAAAAGACCATCATAAAGCTCTGTTTTCCCTTTGTTCTCAAAATCTGTAAAAACGAAGCGAAAAATGCCGGTTTCCAGCGTTTTTTCCCAATCAGATAAACCAGTTTAATCAAAAGCGGCTGAATACGCAGCGCTACCAGACTGGCACTGATGATAAACAGCGAAGAACAAATAAACAAAAACGGGTCTAACGATTCTCCTTCTAGCATCTGCGTCATAAGACTTTCCTTCTGCTCTGTAAAATTATACAAGCCATACAGGGAAATCACGAGCAGTATCACATCCATATATACTCTCTGGAAAATGTTTTTATGCTTTTTGTTTTTGTTTCTTTTTACATTAACAATCGTAACGTTGGCGTCGCGGAAGACCGGTAACACCATGAACGCAATGGATATAAGCATCGCACCAAGCATATACAAAAATACCGAAGTACCAAGCGTGATATGTAATGCTTTTCTTTGAATAAATTCCAAAAATCCATTCGTTGAGCCAAGTGCTTTACATAGGAAATAGCCAAGCGGCAGTCCCACAACAGCACTCATCGCTGACAAAATAACGGACTGCAAAAAATAAATCAGTATAATTTGTTTCTTACTCGAACCACGGCTTTTTAGCAGGGCAATTTCATTTTGTTCCAAATCTAACATCTGTCTGGAAATCATAAAAATGAAAGCCAGCAAAAGCGCCAGTACCGGGAACTGTAAAATAAGAAGTGTTGTGCGCACTTTCTTTGCAGATGTCTGGTATTCACGGAGAACCTCCAAGTAAGCCGGCTCATCAATTTTACAATTATATGCATCCGATGTTTCCTGCATCATATCTTCCGTTTCGCTTACGAACGAATCAATCTGCTCAGCAGCCAGTTCTTTGTAATCGAAAACCAACGACCATGTGGTGGTCATTACAAAAGACTGTTTCTTTAAGTTTATAAAATCACTTTCAAATACTTTTGGTGAAATAAACAAATCCATATAATAATCGGACGGAGATTGTACCCAGTAGGTATCATCTGCCTCTTTATTTGTAAACACACCAACAATTTTTACTCGGATGGCATTGCCCTTAGCATCCATAAAACGGTTGAGCTCAATGATGTCACCCACCATAATATCTAATTTGCTCATACATTTCTGGGAAACAATTGCTTCCAATGCACCATCTGCACCCACTTTATCCTGATACATTTTTCCGGACAACATCGTGCTGTGTTTCTCCAGTTCTGACAAACTGCTGATTTTAATTGTCTTTGTCATGTCATCTTTATTGCGGGTTCCTACATAGTGTCCTCTGGTTTTTGACGACTCGTTATATGTCACAAAATAGCTTTGCTCCACATCAAGGCGGTCTGCTGCACCGGCAGCCTCTTCCTTCATGCTCTGATATTCCTTTTCCTGTCCATCCTGCCCTTTCATGTTGGCCTCAAAAGAAATCACACCCGGGTTTTGATTCTCCTCTTGGATATACTCATCCAGTTTTGAGGACAATGTTTTCTGCAGTGCCGCTCCTTGATACATTGGATTGCTGCAAGCAATGGCAATCAACAAAATATTACCGATTAAAAGACTTACAACCATCCATTTTTTATGGAGAAGTTTCTGCTTGATAAAATGAATCATAACGACTTACCTCTCCTTTCTACTTTGATACAATCGCCAGCGTCTGGCCTTCTTCCAGACCTTGGTTTACCAAATACGTTTTTTCCTGTTTATAGTTACTAACAATATAGCGTTTATGTAATTTGCCGTTTTCTACAAGATAAACAAAATTCTTGATTTCCTCATTCTCCGTTTCCTCGTATACGGCATCCGCATCGACAAGTAAGGCATCCTCAATTTTCAAACTCACTCCTGTGATGTAAATGTTATATTTTGAAAATTGGTAGGATTCTCTATCTTTCTTAGAAAGACGAATTAACTGAGCACCGCCGCTTTCATTTTGCTGCTCACCGCCATTGTCATTTCCATCCTGCAAATCCTGCTGCAAATTATCGGTCGAAATCACTTTGCCTTTTAAGTGATACTTAATACTATCAAGTGTTGCTCCCAAACCAACATCTACCGTCATGTTATACCGCAGACCGGAAGCATCTTCTGCACTTAACAGAAAATCTTTTTTATCACGAATCAGCATAATATTTTCACCGGACGCCTCATCACCGATAGAATCCGTTATCTCTGCAACTGTTCCGCTGTACGGAGACGTAAGTGTGGCAGATTTCCGTTTTTGTACCAAATCGTTATATTCTTTCTCTTTTTTCTGAATGGATTTTCCCTGCTTCTGCAAATCTTTGTACTCACTTTTTAATTTGTTTAACTGTAGCACTGCCAGTTTTTTTTCAGTTGCATCCGTGAGCGTTTTTATCGTTCTTTCCTGCTGCAGCACTTCGTTTCTCTTGCTCTTTAGGTTCACGTCATACTCAGACCTTGCCTGTTCCGTTTCCAGCTTTTTCTTTTTTAACTTTGTATCTGAAATCTTTACGTGATAAGTGGCAAGTTTTTGTCCCTTCACTACCTTCTGTCCGTTCTTTACCAAAATCTTATCCAGATAGGCATTGGAATCTTTAATCGTTACTGCTTTATCATTCTGATAAACCAAGCTGGCTGTCGCCGAAATTTTCTCTTCGTAGGTACCTTTTTTCACCTTCGTCGTTTTATAATGCTCTTCTTCCTTTTTGTTTGTATCTCCTTGATACAGCATTACTTTGGACTTCTGCTGCTCACCGCTTCCACAGGCGGTAAGCACCATACATAAACCAAGGAGAATTGCCAGTTTTTTAATCCTGCACATAGACAACATCTCCTTCCTTTAATCCTGACATAATCTGTGTATACGCATCGGTCTTTGTTCCCAGTGTCACTTTCACTTTCTTTTTCGCATCTCCATCCATACGGTATACATAATGCTCGCTTTTTGCTTTAAAAACCGCATTGCTCGGTACAACCAAAGCGTCTTCTGTGGCATTGTTGTAAAACTCCAGCGTCACTGAATCTCCAACCGAAACATTCGCATCTTTTTCATAATCAAAATAAGTACTTGTCGGGAGATTACCCATCTCCACATCCATCTGTGAAACGTCCTGTTCCTGTGCCGTTACTTTATATTTTTTTCCATTAATCACGGCCTGGTAGCCGCTTGCACGATCTAACACCGAAGAACCAATGTATTCGGTGCGAATCTGTGTTTTATCCATATCGGCAATTGTAATCACCGAAACACCGCCTGTCACAAAATCTCCGGGCGCCAGATTTTTCGCAATTACTTCTCCATTTACCGGGGAATACAACCGGTTCAATTTGCTTGTTTTTTTCGCATTTGCAATATCACTTTTTAATTCACCGATGTACTGTTTCTGCGTCTGTTTCTGCAATTTCAACCGTAGTCTTTCCGTTTTGATTTCTTCCTGTTTCTGCACAATCTGCTTACCAAGGTTGTTCTTATCTTTCGTATTTTTCGCTTGCTTTTTCTGTTTTTTCACCGCTTTTAATTCGATGTTTAACTGCTCGATTTTACTCTGAGAGGAAGCATTTGTCTCCGCATTTTCTGCAATCTGAGATTCTAACTCCTTCTGCAAATCTTTCACCGTCGATTCCGAACCGGTAAGTGTAGCCAAAAGCTGACCTTTCTTTACCTTATCGCCAATTTCTACTTTCACGGCACCAGCCTGTCCCGAATTTGCAAAATAAGCGCCAACCATATCCGGCACTACCTCGCCGGAATAGGAATTCACACTACTTAAATTCATTTTCTTTACTTTTGCCGTATCCACATCAACGCCAACCGGGTCTTTGAGTTTTGGCACGTTCGCTGTCGATTCCTGTCTGCCACAGGCAGAAAGTCCCATCAGCGATAAAATCAAAAGTCCCATCACCAATACACGATACTTTTGCACTTTACAATTCATGGTTTCCTCCCTTTTTGCAAAATACTCCATTAGTTTGTCAATATCTGCTCGTTTTCTTTTAATCCACCGGTAATTTCGATTTCATTCTGAATCTGTTCTCCGGTTGTAACTTCTCTCGTTTCCTTTACTCCCTCTTTTCCCTCTATGTAAACAACTTTTTTGCTTCCCATATCAAAAACAAGTGCTGACGGAACATAAAGAACATTTTTCTTTTCTTTCAAAACCAAATCTACTGTTCCTGTTACTGCATTTTTCAAAGCCAATTCCTGCTTCGGGACAAAATAAATCTGTTTCCCTTTTCCTTTTTTCACCGTGGTCTTGTACTGCTGTCCCATAACCGTGACGGTTGCCTCACTTCCCTGCGAAAAATGGGACGTATATTCGGTTTTACAGGAAAACCGGTTCTTCTTCGCCGCCCTTATCGTGACAAGTAGATTTTCCTGATTTGCATAACCGCCCTCAAGCGATTTTTCTACAAATGTCACCGTTCCGCTAATCGGCGCCTTCAAAGATGCTTCCCGTATCGTTTCTTCCAAACTTTGAATATCTAATTTTGCTAATTCTAAACTTGACCGGCAGCTCTTAATCTGCGCATCATACTGCGTCTTTACGTTTTCTTTTTCTTCTTTACTGCCACCTGTATGATTTAACTGCTCTAGTTCTCTCTGCCGCATCTGTTTTGCCTGACTAATCTGAAGGGTAAGCGTACTGACCTGACGTTTACTGGTCTTTAGCGACTCTTCTTCATCTTCCAGATATTCCTGTAAAAGGACATCACCTTTTTTTACGTGCTGCCCTTTGGAAACACACAATTTCTTAATGCGGATACCATCATCCGTACCATACACATCGGATTTTTTCGTACCTTCATACCGAACGGCAATCGATTCGCTTTGAATCATATCCCCCCTCGTAACAGTATATTTTCCTACATTTTCATCGCTGTACTCTTTTACTAACGGTGCTGCGTCAAACTCTTCTTCTGTTGGCAGAATACCACATCCACACATCATACAAGCTGCTATCCCTATACATAACAAACGGCTGCCCCTTCTCATATCCTTCATCCTTTCTTATTTTCGTCCCCCGGCTCCCAGGCATCATCCCATGCCTTGCAGTAACATTCTGTCTCCGTCGGCAACTGCTTTTTCGCAAGCCGTCCGGCACAGAACCGTTTCACCATGCGGTAAATAACGGCAAACACCGGGACTGCACAAATCATACCTAAAACTCCAAACAAGGAGCCAAAGAATAAAATGGAAAATAAAATCCAAAAACTCTTTAAGCCAATGGAATCGCCAAGAATTTTCGGTCCTAATACATTTCCATCAAACTGCATTAAAATGATAATTAAAATCAAGAACAAAACACCTTTGCTCGGACTTGCAATAAAAACCAGCACCGCACTCGGAATAATACCGATGTACTGGCCAAAAAACGGAATGATGTTTGTCACACCAATTAACACGCTTATCAAAATGGTGTACGGAATTCCCGCAATGTTCATAATGATAAATGTCAATACACCAACAATCAGGGAATCAATAATTTTTCCGCTGATAAATTTTGCAAAAACACCATGCGTTTCGCTTAACACAGACAACACGCTTCCCGCTCTTTTTGCCGGCAGAACCGCAAAAATCAGTTTTTTCGCCTGAGCACAGAAGTTTTCTTTTCCTGCCATTAGATAAATGGAAACGATAAGCCCGATAAAAAAGTCAACCAAAACACTGGTTGCATCCATAACACCGTCGGTAATTGCCCCCAAAAACTTATCACTATTTGGAAGCAAATCATTTTGCAGCCAATCTAACAATTTATCAAATATATCTTTAGAGGCTTTCGTAAAATAATCCGCAAATTCCGGATTCGATTTAAAAATATGTGTCCCCCAGTTCTTCACATTGTTATAATACTCCGGCATACTCTTTGCAAGCCCTGTGATACTGTCAATAATCTCCGGTATTACTAACATCATAATTCCAAATACAACAAATATCGCCAGAAGAAGTACAAAAAACACGGAACATCCCCTCGCAACATTTGATGCTTTTTTCTTTTTCCCCTTAAAAATTTTACTCCACAACGGAATAAATATATAACGGTCCGATTTATTCACAAGCGGACTGAGAAGATACGCAATCACAACGCCTATGTACACCGGCATCAATGCCGAATTAAGTGCGCCAAATATTTTCCCAAGCCCCGTCAAATTACTCGTTATTGCATAAACTACCAACGCTGCCACAATAACAAAAAATCCCGTGAGTCCGGCGTACCAATACTTTTCCAATTCCTTCCCCGGTCGTTTCAAACAAGCTCACCACTTTCTATAAACTCTTATTCACTATATGCCAAACCGACAAGGGGTATCAGCCAAACGACACCCCTTTGCCCCTTTGGAAAACATTGTATCACAACCGCTTTTTCAAGTAAATGTACAAAACGATAAAAACGTGGATATTTTACATCATTTCATTTTTGATTTAAAAACAAGGCTTGCCAGATATCCCATAATTAATGCACCGGAAATACCGACCGCCGCACTTTCTAATCCCCCATAAAAAGTACCGATAAATCCCTGCTTGTCAACTGCCTCCTTAACGCCCTTAAACAATAGATGCCCAAATCCAATCAGCGGCACGGATGCGCCGGATTTTGCCCAGTCGGCAAATGGCTCATATAGTCCAAAGAAACTTAAAATAGCACCTGCACAGACAAGTCCTACCATAATTCGTCCCGGGAGCAGTTTCGTATTATCCATAATAACCTGCACAATCGCACAAATTGCACCGCCAATCAAAAACGCTGTTACATAGTCCATTCTCCCACCCCCTTTCCGGAGCCGGAAATTTCCTCCAGCATAACTGCATGGGCAATGCCCGGTATCGAATTTCCCTCGTTAAAACTTACTGTAGATAACAGCGCACCGGTCGGAACAAACAGCACCCTTTTCCACTCTTTCTTTTTCATTTTCTGAAGAATATATCCACAAAGTGTTATCGCACTGCATCCGCACCCACTGCCGCCGGCATTGGTTCCCTGCTCTTTATTGTAATAAATTTCGGTACCGCAGTCGAAGTGCTGTTTTTCAATGTCGTAGCCATAGCCCCGCAGCATATCAATCAAAATTCTCTGTCCAATGGTTCCCAAATCGCCGGTCACAATGCAGTCATAATAATCCGGTCCGATTCCCATATCTTTAAAGTTATGAAGAATGGCATCGCAGGCAGCCGGGGCCATACAGGCTCCCATATTCATGCTGTCTTTGATTCCATAATCGGTTATCGTTCCTGTTGTAATCCCCGTCACTTCCACATAACCGGTCTCTTTGCGTTTCCATTTTGCCCGTGAAGATGCTAAAACCACTGCACCACTGCCCGTCACCGTCCACGTTGCAGAATACGGACGCTGGCTGCCATAGGCAAGCGGATAACGGAACTGTTTCTCCGCACTGGCAAAATGACTTGAAGTTAATGCGACCACATAATCGGCAAACTCTCCATCAACGAGCATCGCTCCAATCGCCAGAGACTCTCCCATCGTTGAACATGCACCATATACACCAAACATCGGGATATTGAAATTCATGATACCAAAAGAAGTGGCAATTAACTGTCCAAGCAAATCTCCTGCCACTAAATAACGGATTTCCTGCGGCTCTAGCCCCGCTTTTCTCAGTGCAATCCGGGTCGCCAGCTGCTGCATTTTGCTCTCCGCTTCCTCCCACGTTTTTCCGCCAAACAAAGGGTCTTCCTCAACCATGTCAAAGCACTTGCCAAAAGCACCGTTTCCTTCTTTTTCCCCGGCAACACTGCCCGCACCAATGATAATCGGCGGTCTGGAAAATAAAACGCTCCTTTTGCCTACCATTTTTTTCTCATTCATAACCATGTATCCTTTCCGCTTAACTTAGGATTTAGTATGGTTTATGGATTTGTTCTTTATACATTTGAGATTAAAATTCTGCGTGACCTTCTAAAAGATAATCATAAGAAGTTTCGAGTACACGAGTCAATTGCATTAACGTATCAACAGAAAAACCAAAGCCCTGCTTTTCAATTTGAAAAATATATTTAGGCGAAATCCCTGACATATCCGCCAAATCACCTCTGCTAAGCCCCTTTTTCTTTCTCACCTCTTGGATTCTCAATCCAATTTCCTGATTCATTCTTTTTTCCTCCTTCTTTTCTTCACCAAAGCAAAGACATGCTATTTTATCATTCCCCAAAAAAGCCTATATTCTTTTTTCATAACGCATCCCTTTTATGGCATGAAAGCATTATTATTTTCCAATTTCATAAAAATCTATGCGTTTATTCTAAAAAATCTTGCACTTATGCATATTTGTCCATTTTAAAAAACTATCACCTTATACTGCTTTTGAAGTGGAACGGTGGGGAAGGCGCAGCGCTAAAGGAATCTATGCAGAAAGGAGATACTCATTCATGAAAAAGTTTAACAAATCTTTTTTGTACAAAATCAGCTCTTTATGTATCGCTCTTGGCGGTCTTATCTATGCACAGGGAATGTGCATGATGTTTTTTGGAGAGCCTGACTTCAAAGAAGTAAAAGAAGATTAAGAAAAAAGGCTGCAAGTCACTTTCGATTTGCAGCCTTTTTACAATTTACAAATCCCCCCTCTTCATGATTTCATATAACGAAGATAACATAAGATACACTTTTCCCAATTGATTTGGTTCAAATTTTTCTATCAACTCTATAATTTCATTTTCATAAGGAAACTCCGTATGCCCTCTAAGCAGATAATCACAGGATGAATCCAGTGCTTTGGTCAGTTTTAACAATATGTCTACCGAGAAGCCTGTGTGCTGCCGTTCAATCTGGAAAATATATTTTTCCGATACTCCCGACATCATGGACAAGGTATCTCTTGTATATCCTTTGTCCAGTCTCACGTGTCGTATTCTCTCTCCAACCTCTTTGTCCATTGCAAATTCCTCCCTTTTCTTTATTTAGAGATGAAATATTTTATCATTTATAAAGAAATGAGTGTTTTTATTTTCATAACGTATTTATTTTCTTGCACAAAAGCAATTTTCTTATCCTTTTTCTACTATATGACGCTTTTATTCCGTGCAGTATTTACACTTACGCATATTTTTCCTCTTCCAATTTTTTCTTTTCTATACTGGCTTGCAAAAGGAGGGAACAGCATGAGCGTCTATGATAAATCGCTGGAACAAATTCAAAGTTCCTATCAGTTTACAGACTTGGAAATGGCAAAAATGGACTACACATTAAAAGTGTTCGCCTATGAGTTATCAAAGCTCGTTTTCTTTTTCGTATTTTTCGCTGTCATCGGAAAATTTTCAGAATTTGCAGTTTGCTTGGTTGCTTTATTGCCGTTTCGCTGGATTTCCGGCGGTATTCATCTGAAACATTATTGGAGTTGTTTTATTTTCAGTTTTTGCTTTTTTGCTGTTATTTTGTTCATGGGTGAAATGTTTACACTTCCCCTATATGCACAAATCAGTTTGTTTGTTTTAAGCAATTTACTTCTCTTTTTTATCGGACCTGTTCCCTCTGCCAAAAGAAAGGTAATGACAAAAAAACAGTATACAAATAAGCGTTTTTTGTCTTCTTTAATTCTTTTGGTTTACACCATTCTTTATTTTGCCTTGCAAAATGTGCCCCATCGCTCTGTCGTTTTTTGGAGCATCATTTTACAAATTATACAATTAATTTGTGCCAAGTTGACACGGAAAGGAGAGATATATGAAAAAGATTAACAAATCATTCTTGTACAAGTTTAGTTCCTTGTGCATCGCTCTGGGCGGTATAATTTTTTACCATGGTCCATGCTTAATGTTCTTTGGTGAACCTGAATTTAAAGAAAAATAAAAAACAAGCTACAAATCATCTATTTTCGATTTGTAGCTTATTTTTTTCTAAATCACAATCCACAGTTCGAAACAATCAAACCCATCCCTTTGTCCATTCTGAACAATTAAATCACCCTTATTTTTATGAACCAGCATTTTGACATCATAGAGTCCGATTCCACGCCCTTCACCTTTTGTACTATATCCATACTCAAATAATTGCTCTAGTTCATCTTGGCTTTTCTTATAATAAGCATTAGCAATATAGATTGATACCTTTCCCGTATTTCCTTTTTGTTCTTGTATTTCAATCCACATCTTCTTTTGTCCAACAAATTCTTCCTCCGCTTCAATTGCATTATCAAGCAAAGTGCCTAAAATCTGTACCCAAATAACATCAGAAACACCTCTATGCAGCATACTACAAGAAAAAATCGTATGAACTTCAATTCCTTCTTCAATCGCTTCATTAATTTTCTCATATATTAACGCTACCACCGCTGGCTCTTCCAAAACAATTGCATCCGTTGGCAGTTCGTAATCCCATATTCTTCCTAGAAATTCCTTCTGCTTCGCAACTAATTCGTCGTAATTGTCATATAAGCGATACATCCCAAACGCTGTATCAAACTGATTCTTAACTTTATGCTGTCTCCTCCGAATTTGCGAAATAATCTCGGTAAAGCTTTCCAAATACTTTTTACGCAATTGATTTTCAATTTTATTTTTCTGTATTTTTGATATCAAAAACCACATAACCAAAATACAAACTGTAATGTAAAAATATTCCGCTACGACCAATTCTTTAAATGCTCGAAGCACAACAACTGGGGCAAAAATCATTAAACTCAAAAACGCAACAAAGAAATATGAGACATCCCAGCGCTCAAAAAGCCCCATAAGCCTATAAATTTTTAGTTTTGACAAGAGTGCGCTTACAACCACTAACAGCGTAGATGATATTGCCTCTAACCAGCCATCTGCCAAATCAAGAGGCACAAAATAATAAACTCCCTGAGACAGTAACAATTCAACAACACCAAGTATTATTAAGCCCATTACACACATAGCCAGTGTCTTTACAATTCCATCATGATAACACCAATAAATGTATGCATATAATAAAACATATCCAATCACAGAACATATCTGAGGCAGCCCAAAATACATAAAAGCTGCATAATATAACATATTTCCTAAGAAGTATACCCCTGCCTTTTTAGGTTCTATGTGATACTGTTCATCTCCCAGAGCTTTCACCACCAAAACAATCCCGACCCATTCCATCAATGTTATATAGATCCAAAGCCAGCTCATCATCTCATCCTTTGCAATTCTTCAATTTCATCTAAAAATTGTTTCTTCATTCTTGTTCCAATTTCTATGAGTTCGTCCCGTCCGCGCAGTTTCACATAGCGGTTCACGGGATCCACATACTCCAAATAGGCGTAGTTCACCGCAATTCCTTTGGTTGGAATCAAAAATTTCTGTGTTCTAATTTGTTTTAAAAAGTGATTTAGGGATAGATTTGGAATTTCTAACTCATCATCCGTCTTAATAATATATAACTTCTTATGTCTGCTGGAAAGCATAACAATATCCTTTTCATGCACAGCGTAAGAAACTTTATCTTTTCTAACAAAACAGACGGCATCCTCCAAAACTGTACTGTGCATTTTACGGAATGCCTGCATGACGACCTTACGGACACGACTTTCTTGAATTGGTTTTTCTATATAATCATAGCAATGTATCTTTCGTAAAAGTTCTGCCTCAAGTCCAATCAGACTTGTTACAAAAATAATATCCACACCAAAATATTCTTCCTGTTTCCTTACATACTCTGCAAACTTTATCCCTGAAAAATCATTTGCAACTTGTGGTTTTAATATAATATCTACAAAGAACAAATCAATATGATTTTCCATCATACATGCAAGAGCAGGTCCCACCTCAGAAAATGCATACGCTGTAATTGCATCATCACATGATTCCACAATACGCTTCAATGCAGTCCTTGTGGTTTCCATATCCTCCAAAATAAGTACCTTTTTTCGCATCACATATTCTCCTACAACATTTCTTCAACATAAGAAATAAGGCGGGCAAGAATAAGTTTTTTCTCCACACGACTTGCCGTAAGCCAAAGCTGCCGCAAATGATTGTCAAAATCAGGCTTATTACCTGTTAAAAGATAAGTGATATCAATCTCATATTTATCATACAACATCTGTGCTTTATCAGAAGTTAATAAAGAGCAGCCCGTCTCAATTTTACGATATGTATTCACATCCCAGTGCATTTCTTCTGCAAATTCTTTTTGAGTCATATGCATCGATAAACGGAATCCTTTCAACCTTTCACCAACAGCTTTCTTAGAAAAGCTCTCCTTCAAAAGAAAACACCACCTTTAACCTTCTTTTTCCTATATTTTATCAATGTGTTTTCTCTTTGTAACTGCACTTTATATTCCGCTTTATCGTATTTATTTTACTATCCGAGAGCCACATCAAGAACCATCATCAGTGTAAAACCAACCGCCACACCGATGGTTGCTATATTGGTATGCTCCCCCATTTGTGATTCCGGAATCAATTCTTCCACCACAACGTAAATCATAGCACCTGCCGCAAACGACAAAAAATAAGGGAGAAATGGAACAATGATACCGGTTAGCAAAATTGTAAGCATCGCTCCCACCGGTTCAACAAGCCCGGACAACACGCCATACAAAAAAGCCCTCTTTTTCGACACACCAAGACTGCAAAGAGGCATAGAAATAATTGCTCCTTCCGGAAAGTTTTGAATCGCGATTCCAAGCGCCAGGGCAAAAGCACCCGAAAGTGTAATCCCTGTATTGTCAATCAGCACTCCCGCAAATGTAACACCGACTGCCATCCCTTCCGGAATATTATGCAGTGTCACCGCCAGCACAAGCATGGCTGCCTTCCCAAGTTTCGTTTTCGGTCCCTCCGGCTTATCACTATCCAAATGAAGATGTGGAATCACACTGTCTAACAATAACAAGAATATCATGCCAAGCAAAAAACCGACACACGCAGGAATCCACGCAATGCCGCCCGCCTGCTCCGTCATCTCAATTGAAGGTATAAGAAGCGACCACACTGAAGCTGCAATCATAACACCGGCGGCAAACCCCAAAAGCATTTTCTCCAGCTTTTGATTCATACTTCCCTTCATGAAAAATACCATGCCTGCTCCCAATGTTGTTCCCAGAAAAGGAATCATTAATCCAGAAAAAATCATCAATTACCTCCTTGTTTTCCGACAACAAACCATCCTTTGGTTATCTTATTGATATGCCAAAAAAGCTCGTCTTGTTATCCATGTTTGTTCGTTATCGCCCACAGTATATCACAACGAGGGGGGGCTGTAAAATGCTTCCTTGGAAATATTTCTTTATTATTGACCCCATCCCCATTCTCCGATATACTTAAATCAGCATAGGAGGGATTCACATGAAGACTACATCAAGAACCATTTCACAAATTGTCCGGGCGCATACGCTTACCTATTTCAACTTGCTGAATGTAATTTTAGCAGGTTTTATCATTCTCTCCGGACAATATAAAAATATGCTTTTTATGGGAATTGTCATTTCCAATTCTTTGATTGGAATTATTCAGGAATGTAAGGTAAAATCCCTCATTGATAAGCTTTCCGTAATCACGGCAACAAAAGCAAGAAAACTTGCAGCCGATGGCACAATCACAGAAATTCCGATTGAATCCCTGGCAGTTTCCGACACCATACACATTATGACAGGCGACCAGATTGTCGCAGATGGTGAAGTTCTTACCTCGGATGGATTAGAAGTCAATGAATCGCACCTGACCGGCGAGTCCATTCCGGTATTTAAAAAGCCGGGTGACTTTCTCTATTCCGGCAGTTTCATTGTAGCGGGTTCCGGCACGGCAAAAGTTTTGAAATCCGTTGAAGACAGTTATGCAGCCAAATTAACGAAAAAGGCACAGACAAAACGTCGGGCAACGTCTGAAATGCAGGATGCCATTAAGCGAATTATACGCTATGTTAGTTTTGCCATTGTACCAATTGGTGCTGCCCTTTTCTGTATTCAGTATTTCCGTGCGGACGACACCTTATCAAATGCTCTGGTAAGTACGGTTGCCGGTGTTCTTGGCATGATTCCGGAAGGACTGGTGCTCTTAACCAGTGTTTCCTTTATTCTAGGCGTAGGACGCCTTGCGAGAAAAAAAGCACTGGTGCAGGAAATGGAAGCAATTGAGGCGTTAGCCCGCGTAAATGTATTATGTTTAGATAAAACCGGAACGATTACCACCGGCGAACTGACCGTTGATGAAGTAATTCCTTTCGGTGTGGACAAAGAAATGATTCACGATATCATGGGGACACTTGTCTATGCATTTACTGAAACAAATGCCACAAGCACGGCACTACAGGCTTTTTTCAAAGAAACTGATACATATTCGGTAACTGACAGTGTTCCATTTAGTTCCCGACGCAAATTTATGGGAATCCAAACGAAAGACAAATGTTTTCTTCTTGGTGCTCCGGATTATCTCACAAAAGATGACGAAATATTAAAAAAAGCAGCCACTTACTCCAATGAAGGACTTCGTGTACTGCTGCTTGGTTCGTGCCAAAAATTATACAAGGATGCAAAAGAAATCGAGGAATTCACCCCACTTTCTCTTATTGTACTCTCTGACTGCGTAAAAGAGGATGCGCTCGATACATTCGCCTTTTTTGCAAAACAAGGTGTAGCAGTCAAAGTCATTTCCGGCGACGATCCGGTTACTGTTTCATACATTGCAAGACTTGCCGGAATACCGGGGGCAGATGCATATATCGATGCCGGAACACTTCCGGATGATATCGATGAGCTTTGTAAAATAGCACCAAAATACAGCGTATTTGGGCGCGTTACACCGGAAAAGAAGCAGGCACTCGTTCACGCCTTCCAAAACACCGGACATGTTGTCGGTATGGTGGGCGACGGCATTAACGATGTTCTCGCACTCAAAGATGCTGACTGTGGAATTGCCATGGCAAACGGAGCGGACGCTGCAAAACAATGTGCACACATTGTACTGATGGATTCCAATTTCGCCTCTATGGAAAATATCGTAAAAGAAGGACGAACTACCATTGCCAACATTGAGCGTGTCAGTGCGCTCTACCTGACAAAGACAATTTACTCCGTCCTTCTGTGTACCATATTTATTATTATTGGAAAATCCTATCCGTTCATTCCGATTCAGCTCAGCTTAATTGGTGCTACGGCAATCGGAATTCCAAGTTTCTTTCTTGCCCTCGAAAAACACGAAGAGCCGACAACAACCGGATTCTTACGCCATGTCCTGCGTATTTCGCTTCCTGCCGCACTCATTCTGTGTGTCGGAATTTGCGCCATCCAGTTTTTGTCCCTTCGTTTTGGTTTTACAACAGCATTTCATCAGACGCTGAATCTGTTAGCCGGTGGCGTTGTCTCCCTCGGTGTCGTAGCACGCGTCTGCCATCCATGGACAAAGCGCAGAACGCTTTTATTCACCCTAATGACAATTATTTTCGTTTGCGCCATCCTTGTCGCACCACACTTTTTCGGAGTCTTGTCCCTGCGGGAATTTATTCATGTAATATCATTCATATAAGAACAGGTTCTTCCTCTAACAAACAGATCGCCTGTGCCGATATGCCCTGACCGCTTCCGGTGAAACCAAGCCCTTCTTCCGTTGTTGCCTTAATGTTAATCCGGGAAACATCTACACACAAAGCTTTCGCTACATTTTCACGCATTGATTCAATATACGGACGCATCTTCGGTTTCTGTGCAATAATGGTTGCATCCACATTTCCAACAACATATCCCGCCTCTTTCACTTTGCCACGGACACACTCTAACAGCCACAGACTGTCTGCACCACGATATTTCTCATCATTGTCCGGAAAATGTTTGCCAATGTCACCAAGAGCAGCCGCACCGAGCAGAGCATCCATAATCGCATGCAGTAAAACATCCGCATCCGAATGACCTAAAAGTCCCAGTTCATAATCGATCGTCACACCACCAAGAATCAATTCTCTATTTTCCACCAAGCGGTGCACATCATATCCCATTCCAATTCTCATCGTGTCTTACCTCACTTTCTTCTCATGCTATGTCAAGATATACAAAAGACCTCCGAAGTTACCTTCGGAGGTCTGTAGTAGCGGGAAAGGGATTCGAACCCCCGACACCACGGGTATGAACCGTGTGCTCTCGCCAACTGAGCTATCCCGCCATCTAAACTGCCAAGACGAAACTGTCTTGACATATATAAAAACTTTTCACAATTGAAAAGTTCAATGGGACCTACAGGGCTCGAACCTGTGACCCTCTGCTTGTAAGGCAGATGCTCTCCCAGCTGAGCTAAGATCCCATGCGTCACTCACAGCGACTTCTTCATTATACCAAAAACATCCATTTTGTCAACACTTTTTTCAAAAAAATTATACTTTTTCTTGACGCTCCCTACATATATCATGTACAATATGGATTGGACTTATCCAACAATTGTTTATTATTAGGAGAAATATTATGTTTGTAAAATATCTGATTTTGTTTTTCATTTCCATGGTGCCTATTGTTGAACTGCGTGGTGCCATCCCTTATTCCGTTGTTTTCGGACTGCCGCTTATACCATCTTACATCATCTGTGTAATTGGTAATATGCTGCCGGTTCCTTTTATCTACCTTTTCGCAAGAAAAATTTTGATTTGGGGTTCCGATAAAAAGGGCATTGGCAAGTTCTTCCGATTCTGCTTGGAAAAAGGCGAAAAGGGCGGACAGAAATTAAAAGAAAAAGCAGGACGAGGTACATTCGTCGCACTGCTTCTCTTTGTTGGTATTCCGCTTCCGGGCACCGGTGCATGGACCGGCACACTCGCTGCCAGTCTTCTCGATATGGATTTTAAATCCTCGATTTTAGCATGCATGGGTGGCGTACTGCTTGCCGGAATTATTATGGCTGTTGCCAGCACCGGCGTATTCAACGCAATTTTAGCACTTTTTTAGTAGGGCATTTCACACATACGAAAATCTATTTTCCCATCTTCACGAATTTCCATCACCGTGTAGGTGGGAATTTTATTATCCTGTCTCGGTTTTGAAATA
This sequence comes from Clostridium sp. AF36-4, assembly GCF_003435975.1. Lineage (NCBI taxonomy): Bacteria > Bacillati > Bacillota > Clostridia > Eubacteriales > Clostridiaceae > Clostridium > Clostridium sp. AF36-4. Next base: position 80,461 of record NZ_QTVH01000009.1, read on the forward strand.
CTCCCCGGATTCAAAAGAATCAAATCATCGGTTTTCTCTAAATATGGCACATGCGTATGTCCAAACATAACAACATCGGCATGATTTTGCAGCCCAAAGTAGCGCAGAGCGTCCGGCGCCCCGCCATACGAAAGATATCGGTGTCCATGACACATCGCAATGCGCTTGCCGCCAAATTCAATCACCATACTCTCTTTGAGCGAAGATGAAAAGTCACAGTTTCCTCTCACCATATAAACCGGATACGGCGTCAGCGAACGGATATAAGCCTCATCATTTCCTACATCCCCAAGATGAAAAATCGCCTGAAAATCCGGATACCTGTCCATCGCTTTTACAAGATTTTCGGTTCTTCCATGTGAATCACTAAAAATCAGTGCCTTCATTATGCCTCGCCTCTCTTTTTCAAAATCTCAACCATTTTACGGATTGCAATGCCGCGGTGGCTGATTGCATTTTTCTCTTCCGGCTCCATTTCTCCGGTCGTCATGCCTCGCTCCGGCAGATAAAAAATCGGGTCGTAGCCAAATCCATTCTCTCCTTTTGGCTCTTTAGCAAGTTTTCCTTCAATAATTCCCGTTGCCGTATCAACTGTTCCGTCCGGGTAGGCACAGGCAATCACGCAGACAAACCTGGCGTCTCTCTTTTCATCCGGCACACCCTCACAGCGTTTGAGAATCTCCGCATTTTTAATTGAATACGGGGTATCTTCCCCCAAATATCTCGCCGAATAAATTCCCGGCTCTTTGTTCAGATAATCCACCTCAAAACCGGAATCGTCCGCAAGAACCATCTCACCGGTCTCTTCCATAACTGCTTTCGCTTTAATCACAGCATTTTCTTCAAATGTCTTTCCGTCCTCTACAATATCAATATCCACACCAATATCTTTCATAGATAAAATCTCATAGTCATCGCCTAGCATCTGGCGGAATTCGTTGACTTTTCCCTGATTTCCGGTTGCAAAAACCAATCGTTTTTTACTCATTTTCTTTTTTATCCTTTCTTCTCGCCGGCGGTTTTTCGCCCATGTACTGATACAAATACGTTTTCATCATGCCATTGTAAATTTTACGGTTTTTCGTTGCTTTTTTTCGGTTTCCGCCCGCTGCCACAGCCTTTTGCGCATCCTCATATCCACTTAGCAAAAAGAACGACCACGTATCATTTTCCGACATCACACGTCCAACCGTTTTGTACAAATCAAACATTTCTTCTTTGGTCGAGAGACGCTCGCCATACGGCGGATTGCTGATTACAAAACCATACTTTTTCGGTGTATTAAAATCAGCCACATCACGCTGCTGGAAATGAATGTACTCATCCACACCGGCAAGTTTTGCATTTGCCCTCGCCATTTTCAGCACCTCATCGTCTATGTCATATCCCTGAATATGAATCTCTGCATCATTTCGGATAGCGTCTTCCGCTTCATCAATCGCATCGTACCACGCCTTTTTCGGCACGAGATTTTTCCAGCTCTCCGCAGTAAATTCACGGTTCATCCCCGGCGCCATATTCAAAGCAATCATCGCTGCTTCAATTGGTATCGTTCCACTTCCGCAGAATGGATCAATCAGCATACGATCGGCATGCCACGGCGAAAGCAGAATCATCGCTGCCGCCAATGTCTCCGTAACCGGTGCCGGTGCCGTAAATTTGCGGTAACCGCGTTTGTGAAGTGACTCTCCGGTCGTATCCAGCCCAATCGTCACAATATCTTTCACAATACTAATCCGAAGTGGGTAAGACGCCCCGGTCTCTTCAAACCAATCCGTGTGGTAGGTCTGTTTGAGTTTTTCAACCATTGCCTTTTTCACAATTTTCTGAATGTCCGACGGACTGAACAGTTTACTGCTCACAGAGTTTGCCTTCGTCACCCAGAACTTTCCGTCTTCCGGTATGTAATCCGCCCACGGAATCGCTTTTACCGCCTCAAACAAGTCATCAAAACTCGTCGCACGGAAACTGTCAATTTTCAGCAAAATTCGTTCCGTTGTCCGCAGAAAAATATTGGCACGGGCGATTGCCGCCGCATCTCCGAAAAATGTCACTTTGCCATTATCCACCTGCGAAATTTCATAACCAAGATTTTGTATTTCACGTTTCAGCACCGCCTCCATTCCAAAATGACACGGTGCAATCAATTCATACTGTTTCATAGTAACCTCATTTTTTTATTTCTTCGTATCCTCCGGCGATACTGGACGCCCATTTTCCTTTTTTCGCCAGTTCTCTCGCCGCCTGCAGACTATGATTTCCATGGTCGCAGTAAAAAATAATTCTGTCGTAGTTCATCATTTCTTCCTGATACTGTGAAAGTTCCTCATACGGGATATTCCACGCACCGGAAATATGTGACGTTGCAAATGCTTCCCTGCTTCGCAAATCCACGAGAAGTGTTTTACTGTGGTAAATATATTTTGACGCTTCTGAAAAAGACACTAGATTAGGTTTCATATCATACCCTTTTCTTTTTAATCTATTCCAGCCTCTGCGTCATTATGACCAAAGAGCCGGTCTTAATCGACCGGCTCCGGAAAATTAATAACAATCTTTGGAATTGTTTGCAGCAGAATCTTTTGCACGGTTCTTGCTGCTATTTTTGCTCGCATTCTTACTTGCATTTTTACCAGCGTTTTTACTTGCATTTTTGCTGGAATTTCTGCTTGTATTCTTGCTATCATTTTTGCTGTTATTCTGAGCATCGTTATACTCATCTAAAAAATTCTTAGCCATGATTTCCTCCTTCGCTGCATTCTTGTGAATACGTTACGAAATTAGTATGTCACATGACTGATTTTTTATGCAAAAATTTAATGTCAGGCTTTTCCAACTGAACCAAATAATTCCATTTTTTCTTTTACTGTTGCTTTGATTGCTTCTGTACCCGGAGCAAGCAGTTTACGTGGGTCAAAACCTTTACCTTCCAAATCTTTGCCTGCTTCAATGTAAGCACGTGTTGCTTCCTGGAACGCAAGCTGGCACTCTGTGTTTACGTTAATCTTAGATACACCAAGAGAGATTGCTTTCTTAATCATATCTTCCGGAATTCCGGTACCACCATGAAGTACAAGCGGCATCGTTCCTGTTTTCTCCTGAACAGCAGCCAACGTATCAAAGCTGAGTCCTGCCCAGTTTTCCGGATATTTACCATGAATATTACCGATTCCTGCTGCTAACATGGTAACACCAAGGTCAGCAACCATCTTACACTCGTTCGGATCTGCACACTCACCGGCACCAATGACACCGTCTTCTTCACCGCCGATTGAACCAACTTCTGCTTCAATAGACAATCCTTTTTCTTTACAGATAGCTACCAGTTCTTTTGTTTTCTCAACATTTTCCTCAATCGGATAATGAGAGCCATCGAACATGATGGAGGAAAATCCTGCCTCGATACAAGCTTTTGCGCCTTCATAACTGCCGTGGTCAAGGTGAAGAGCAACCGGAACTGTGATGTTCAATTCCTCAAGCATTCCATTTACCATACCAACAACGGTTTTATAACCGCACATGTACTTTCCGGCACCTTCAGACACACCAAGAATAACCGGTGAATTTAATTCCTGAGCTGTAAGAAGGATTGCCTTCGTCCACTCAAGGTTGTTGATATTAAACTGGCCAACCGCATATTTTCCTGCTTTTGCTTTGGTTAACATTTCCTCTGCTGAAACTAACATAATAAATTCCTCCGTTTTCATTTATTTAGACAGATGGGAAGTTTTTCGCTGTTTTATTTTTTAAACGTTCATTTTTCTTCGCCAGCTGTTCCATTTGCTTTTGATTAATATAATGCCCAATCATCTCATTTTTCTTCATTAGAGCACATCCGTACAAAAAACGTCCATCGTCAAGCGGCATCGTCCTTACGATTTTTCCAAACAAGGCAATTTCCGTAACTTTTTTTTCGTACTGCGCCATGTATGTCATATAGACGAATGCACCATCTGCGTCCTTTAATTCTTCCTTGTAAATAAAGGCAAATCCGGTGTTGCTTAAATCTTTGAGATGAACGATTTTTTCACGCCCGCTATGCCCAATTCTTGCGTGAATTTCTTCTCCGATATACAATCTGTATGCGCCGCGCCGATTGTACTCACGACCTTCGTTCGCCGCTTCCGATGCATAGTAAATTTTGTGTTTGTGGCGAATACAATCCATCTTCGCCTCTTTCCACAAAATCGGTTTGTCATCTTCACGCATATACATAATGTCTACATCAACCTGGTCGCTCTGAACATTCAAAATTTTCTGGTCTTTGCGAATCGGCTCAAACAAAACATCATGCTTGTGCTTTCCCTGCACGATTGTCTCAAACTCAAAATGTTTGCCATCAATCGTAAGCAGTAGTAAAACCTTAGCCCCCTGCTCTAATTCTGATAGTAACAATTTAGACTTTCTCCTTTCCTTTGTAACCCCATATAATATAGGATAACACAATTGGATTGGTTTTTCAATAAGCGGTGACGACAGATGGGTAATTAATTGCTGCTATTTTTTTAGATTCCGTGTTTTGTTAAGAAAAGTTTGCATCACGTGGGTACAAATCTTTTCTTAAACAAATCACTGGAATTCTTAAAAGATTAGCAACAACTATTTACACATACCTGCCCTGCACACACATCTTCAATGAAACTAACTCTACATTTTTCCCGTAATGATTACTAATCTTTTTGTTATCAAACTTAGGAACAATAGGAAGCTTCCCGCATGGGTTTTAAGCACGTCGGTATGAGGGTTGTCAGGTGTTTTTCTGACAATCCCATACCGCTACGTGCTTAACGAGCGAAAGCGCCCATGCGGGAACTTCCTGTTGTTCCTTAATTTGAAAAGAAAAAGAATATATAACACCAAAAAAAGGACCCACTTCCAAGCGTTTCACTTAGAAGTCAAGTCCTATTAATAACTGGGCTAGCTGGATTTGAACCAGCGAATGTAGGAGTCAAAGTCCTATGCCTTACCCCTTGGCGATAGCCCAACATCCCATAAAGGGAAGGGTGGGTAATGGGATTCGAACCCACGGCCTTCAGAGCCACAATCTGACGCGCTAACCAACTGCGCTATACCCACCATAAAGGATAAGCCGCATACGGCATTTCCTACAGCGTGTCAGGAGGGATTCGAACCCCCGACCCACGGCTTAGAAGGCCGTTGCTCTATCCAACTGAGCTACTGACACGTAGCAATGCTGTTTGCACCACAAAAGCGGGTGATGGGAATCGAACCCACGTATCTAGCTTGGAAGGCTAGTGTTCTACCATTGAACTACACCCGCATAGGGTTTTTTATACAATTAAGCGACTGTATAAAACAGTCGCAGTCGGGGTGACAGGATTCGAACCTGCGGCCTCTTGATCCCAAATCAAGCGCTCTAGCCAAGCTGAGCCACACCCCGGATTGAACACATATTTTTGTGTCTTTCCAACGTCTCTGAGCCGTGACGCAAGACCTATTATATTATAGAACCACCTGCTTGTCAACTAATTTCTCAAAAAAATTAAGACTTTTTTCTTTGGTCGCTCTGTCGTGCCAATCTTTCGTTCTTTTTATGCCATAATACGGTCGATTGCCTGCAGCAGACAATCCATCTGTTGATCTGTTCCAATCGAGATTCTAAGATAATCCTTAATCCGCTCCCCATTAAAATGACGAACGAAGATTTTTTCTTTTTTCAGTTCTTCAAATAACCAGCCGGCATCCACTGAATTCGGTTTTGCAAACAAAAAATTTGTGCTGGAATCAAGCACCTCAAATCCACGGCGTCTCAATTCTTCTTTTGTCCGCTCACGAGTTGCAACCACCATTTGTTTCTTTTCCTGAAAATACTCCTCATCAGCAAGAGAAGCCGCCCCCAACGCAATAGATTCTCTCGTCATCGTATACGAGTTAATTGACTCTTTAACATCAGTCATTGCCTGAATCAAACGTTTATTTCCCATCGCATAACCGATACGCATACCTGCCATGGAACGTGATTTCGAATATGTGCGCACAACAAGCAGATTTTCATATTTTGGCAGAAGCGAAAGTGCGCTCTCTCCGCCAAAGTCAATATAAGCTTCATCCACAATCACAATGACATCCTGATTTGCCGCAATAATTTCCTCGATTTCATCCCGGCTTAACGCAAGAGAGGTCGGGGCATTCGGGTTTGCAATAACAACGCCGCCATTTTCTTTTTTATAATCATCCGGACAAATTCGGAAATCGTCTGTCAGCTTTGGACACTCGTACGGAATCCGGTAAACATTAGCCCAAACAGGATAAAACGAATATGTAACATCCGGAAACAGAATCGGCTTATCGGAATTAAAAAACGTAAGAAATGCAAGTGCCAGAACATCATCTGAACCAACACCGACAAATACCTGTCCGGCATCCAGTCCATGATACGATTCAAGTGCTGTCACTAATTCTTTTGCTGCCGGATCCGGATATAGGGCAAACCGTGAAACTTCCATTTCTTCGTGAGCCTTTTTTACCCCCGGTGACGGCGGATATGGATTTTCGTTTGTATTTAACTTTATAATATCTTTTACCTGAGGCTGTTCACCCGGAATATAAGGAACAACCTTTCGGATATTTTCTTCCCAAGCTTTCATTGGTACCCTCCTCGTTTTTTCTCCCTAAATATACTCCTTTCGCCCTCTGCCGTCAATAGTCTGTTATACTCCGGTACGCATCAACAATGCCATAACCCCACTCGGTATTCGGATAGGGTTCTCCTCTTGGCACGGCCCCTCGGATGAGCGCCTCACGCACCGTATTACTGTTTGCACCGTCATCTGCATATTCCTGCATAAAAAGTGCGCTGATTCCTGCCACAAAAGCCGCTGCTACACTTGTTCCCGTCATTGTGCCATATCGGTTTCCCGGATACGTTCCCGTCAGTTCCACGCCGGGTGCAACAACTTCCGGCTTAATGTAACCAAAAGGAGTAAAACCACGCCCTGACTGCAGATACAGGGCACCATCTCTTACGTCGTATGCCGACACTCCCGTCACAAATGGCGTTGTCGATGGATTTGTAGCCGTCATATCGGGGTCCGAATCTAAAAATACAACTTCCTTTTCCAAAAACTGCTGAATCGGAAGCCACATGGAAAACTTAGGAACTTCATAATCAAACTGTGTTCGCACTTTCCAAATTCCGGTCGTTGGATTCTGAAAGCGAAAAACGACAACCTGCTCTCTCGTCAGTTCCTGCGCTACACCAAAATAAATTTCGACCGTTGTATTTTCCGGCACGAACCGATGCTCATAGCGGATTCCTGAAACCGCACGGATTTCGCGAATTGTCTCCCCGCTCGGTGAAATGACATCCACCGACAAGCTTCCCGGCGTCTGCCACCACAACTGCCCCATAAATCCATTCATATTTGCGGATACACTGATATCTATCGTATCTTCTTTGCGGCGTATTGTGTGATGATGTCTTGTATTTCCCTCATTCCCCACACACGTTACAATTGCCACACTGCCTACCGACAAATACCGGTTCAAATAAACGCCAAGAGCTGTACTTCCGTTGTGGTTTCCCATACTGCTGCCCATACCAAGGCAGAGAATGATTGGCTTTCTCTCCTGCGCCGCCACGGAAAGTAAATAAGCAAGCCCGGTCATCACATCACTTTCCAGATAAGCCGGCACATCCGACGGGATTCTATAATAATTTCGATAACTTTCATTCGCCTGACGGCACTTAACAACAACCAATTCAGATAATGGTGCCACCCCGGAAAATTCTTCGGCTCGGTTCTCGTTTCCTGCCGCTACCCCCGCCATAAATGTTCCGTGACCAATCTCATCCTGACTTGGCACAATTTCAAACGGATTTTCCGACAAAAGTGCCTGATTCAGCTGCTCCCTTGAATACATCCGTCCGTACGGAAATTTTTCATTTCCAACCCCTTCTTCTACACTCTGATCCCAGATTGACACAATCCTTGAAGTCCCATCCGCCGCCACAAATGCCTTATGTGTAAAATCAATTCCGGTGTCCACAATCCCAATCAGTACACCCTGTCCATATAAATCAAGGGACGGCTGCCTGCGAATCCGAAGTACACCACTGGCTTCCAGCGCTTCTTCACTCATCAGACCAAAGACGTTTGGAATTGCTGAAAAACCATATTTTTGTATCGCCTCACCATTTACATTTTGAACCTGCTGGTAAATAATTGCCTGCCTGTCATCCAGCCGAATATAACAGTCCGGGTTGTACACTTCCCTTACATACCCCTCACCACGGTAATTATCCACAACGTAAATGAGAACATCCTCTGCAAAAACTGCTTCCCTGCACTGCATAAAAAAACCTCCTGCGCTTTGTTTCATCTTACGCAGAAGGTCTTACTTTTATCCATCAGCCATTACTTCGCATCAAAATCGTAGGAGAACCCTTTCCTTCAATATAATCTTTGGTAATGATAACTTTGCCAATCATTTCGTCTTTCGGAATTTCATACATAATATCCATCATAAATTCCTCGATAATGGAACGGAGTGCTCTGGCACCGGTCTTTTTCGCCGCTGCTTTTTTCGCTACCGCCATCATGGCATCATCCTCAAATTCCAAATCCACTTCATCCATCTGCAAAAGTTTGCGATACTGTTTCAAAATAGCATTTTTCGGTTTCTTCAACACCTGAACTAACAATTCCTCATCCATTGCCTGTAAGGAAAATACAATCGGCAGACGTCCGATAAACTCCGGAATCAAGCCATACTCGCGGATATCTTCGGTTTCTACTAAACGGAACAAATCTTTCTCATGGTCATACTTATCCCGAAGTTCCGAACCAAATCCAATCGTTCCCTGACTGGTAAGACGTTTTTTTATGATGTCTTCAAGCCCCGGAAAAGCTCCACCACAGATAAATAAAATGTTGCTCGTGTTCACCGTTGTCATCGGAACCATTGCATTTTTATTGGTTGCGCCAACCGGCACTTCCACATCGGCACCCTCCAACAATTTCAAAAGTGCCTGCTGCACTGATTCTCCACTTACATCACGGTTATTGGTGTTCTGCTTTTTCGCAATTTTATCAATTTCATCGATATAAACAATACCTCGCTCTGCTAATTCTACATCGTTATCTGCATTGGCAAGAAGTTTGGAAATAACACTTTCTACATCATCGCCAATATAACCGGCTTCTGTTAATGCCGTAGCATCCGTAATTGCAAGCGGCACCTGCAAAAGACGTGCAATCGTCTTAACCATAAACGTTTTTCCGCTTCCGGTTGGTCCTAACATCAGCATGTTCGACTTTTCAATTTCCACACCGTCATCGGTCTGCTCGGCAAGCACACGCTTATAATGATTATAAACGCCAACAGACAGCACTTTCTTAGCCTGCTCCTGCCCCATCACATATTCATCCAGGTTTCCTTTAATGACGTGAGGTGCCGGAAGTTTGTTAATATCCAGTGCCGGTTTTTCCTGCTTTTTCTTCTTTTTCGTTTTCACCTGATGACGCTCCTGAAATTCATTCGGTGGCTCTAACCCCATACTGCCAAGATTCATCATATCCATTCCCGGAAAACTTGGCATTCCCTGCATTCCAATCTGGTCGAACGTTTTCTGCATGCAATCCGAGCAAATCGTAATTTGATTCGGAATGGTAATCATTTTATCTACTTTACTTTCCGGACGATGGCACAAATAACAAATTTTTTCGTAACCATCGGAATCCTTTTTATGATTCTTATCATCCGGATTCATCTCTTTTATTTCTTCACTCATAGTTTCCTCCATTTTTAGCACAAATCCCACCGCACAAATATGCGGTGGGACTTATTATACCCGATTTCACTCAATTAGTAAATACTTCCGCCCCAAGGTACTACCTGAGAATTGTCATTATCATAATTGTTGTTATAATTATCGTTATTATAATCCTGACTGGAATCATTTTGCTGTTGTGTCGAACCATCATCCAATCCATCTAATGTATCTTTACCTTTGAGCACAACATCTACTTGTTTCGCTTTATAAGTTCCGTCGTTGCTTCGCTGAACGGTAACTTTAATGGTCGTACCGGCTTTTGTACTGTTTACCTTTTCCTGTACTTCCTGAATGGTCTTAACCGTCTGGTCACCAATCTTTGTAATAACATCGCCCTGTTTAATACCTGCTTTATAAGCAGCACCGGTATCGGATACTGCAGCAACATACACTCCAACCGGAATACCATATGCTTTGCTTACACTTTCTGAAATGTCTCTTCCGGTAATACCCAGATAACCTTTTTCGCTGTCTTTCAAAACTTCGCGGTCCATCAAGTCATTGATAACAGAAACTGCATCACTCATCGGGATCGCATATCCCATACCTTCAACATTTGTTGAACCGTAGGAGAAATATTTGGACGAGTTGATACCGATTACATTTCCGTTTGTATCAATCAAAGCACCACCACTGTTACCCGGATTAATCGCTGCATCTGTCTGCATCAAAACCTGCGTCGTACTCTTTCCGCTTCCATCCGATGCAGACACTTCACGGTTTTTCGCACTCAGATAACCAACGGTTACAGACTGTCCATAACCAAGAGCATTTCCGATGGCAATTACCATCTGTCCGACTTTCGCCTGATCTGAATTTCCTAAGGAAGCAACGCGAATACTTTTCTTCGTAGATTCTTTGAGGGAACTTAATTTAACGGTAATAACCGCAAGGTCATTCGACTCACTTGTTCCTTTTACCATCGCATCCGCTACCTCATTATCGTTAAAAGTAACTGAAATTTTATCCGCATCAGCTACAACGTGGTTATTTGTCACAATCAAGAGTTGGTCATTATCCTGCTTTACAATAAATCCGGAACCTGCTCCCTCGGAAGAATAAGTCTGTCCAAAGTAAGAAGTCTGGGTACTCTTCTCTGTAATCGCAACAATCGATGGCATAACCTTTTCCACGATACCGGACACATCGGCAACCGTAGCTGCTGAACCGGATACCGTTGTCAGGGCAACACCATTATTGGAACTGTTATCCACGCCCTGAATCTCGCTCTTTGTTCCGAACAAATCAGATAAGCCCTTATTTACTCCAAAGAAACATCCCGCTGCAATCACGCCAAATAAAACTGCACTGACTAAAATTTTAGGAATTGACATTCCTTTTTTTGCTTTCTTTTCTTTTTTCTTTTTCACATTCTGCGCTTCAACATTCTGGAAACGGTACGTATTATCTTCAGATGGCATCGGTGACGGCTGCACCGGCTGCTCATAATAGGTATTCTGCTGCTGTGCCGGTTCCGGCTCCGGCTGCACCGGCTGGTTCTGATTCTGGTTCTCAGTCTGCGGCTCCTGTGGTTCCTGTGAAGCCTGTGGTGCCGGATTGTCAACCATGACAAATCCATTGGCATCGTTGTTATTTTCTATGCTATTGTTATTTCCCATGTTGTTTTCGTCCATGCTAAAACTTCCTTTCGTCTTAAGTTAGGTTTATTATAGACAGTAATTGTGTTGAGAATGTGAATGATTTATAATATTTGCGTCTTGTGGGCGCTCTCGCTTGACAAATTGCGTAAGGGTATCGGCATGTAAAATACACATGCCGGATACCCACGAATTTGTACCCACAATCCACAAATGTTATAAATCATCTATAAGCAATCAAATAGCTCTGATGTGGCGGCAGGAAGGTTATGCAACCAAAATCCTTACAAACTCCCAAAAACGTTGCATGATTTTAAATTTTTTTCAAAATCATGCAACCAAAACGACTACAATTAAGAGAAAAAGTTGCATTTATCCACGAATTTGTCCTGCCAAACTCGAATAACACGGCTGAAATGCAACCTTATGAGCCAAATCAAGCCAAAAGCGTTGTTCTGTGCAAATTAAAAAACCATTAAATGTGTTTTTGCACCTCTCCACCCCTTCCTACTTAATGCTGTCAAGTGCCTTTTTTAATATTCCAGCAGTTTACCGGGAAGGATTGCAAAGAATGTGCTAGGTACACGCAGGTATCTGATATGCGAATTTTGCATATCGATACCTCTGCGCGTACCTTAAGCGGGAGCGGCACATGAGTAGCAATCCTTCCCGGTAAATTGCGAAAATAAAAAAGCCGCTGACATTTTTCTTGTGAAAAAGGCAAAAATGAGATATACTATTTATACTTATGGACATACTAAACTATAAATAGAAAGGACTGGATTGGTTTGATTAAGGGAAATCAAAAGCTCTTAAATCTTTTTCGTATATTAATAGACACGGCAATTATTGTATTTTCGTTCATCCGCGCATATTACCTGCGCTTTAGCAACGATAGCATTTTAATTCGGTGGGAATGGATTGAGGAACCGGTCGGTATTTACGGCTCGTTAAAGGATTACATGCAAATTTTGATTATGCTGATTCCTTGTTACCTCGTTTCCTATTATTTTTTCCACTTGTATGACCCAAAACGTACCAAGAGCAGAAAATCAGAAATTTTTAACATTTTAAAATCCAATGTTGTAGGAATTCTCTACTGCGTTGCCTTTCTGTTTTTTATTCGCAATGGTACTTACGCCCGTTTGTTTATTATTATTTTTGTTACGCTGAATTTTATACTGGAAGTTTTATTCCGTTTTTGCACGACAACACTTCTTCGCAAGATTCGCAGAAAAGGAATGAACCACAAACATATTTTATTAATCGGTTACAGCCGTGCCGCAGAAGGTTACATCGACAGACTATTGGCACATCCCGAATGGGGTATTTCCATTCATGGTATTTTGGACAACCATAAACCGCTTGGCTATTCTTACCGCGACATTCATGTGATTGGGCGAGTAGACGAGTTAGAGAAAATGCTGTCCGAAAATGATTACGATGAAACAGCAATTACGCTGAGCATCGACCACTACGACAGTCTGGAAGGGATTGTTGCCGTAACAGAAAAATCCGGCGTTCACACAAAGTTTATTCCGGATTACAACAATATCATTCCAACCCGTCCGTATACTGAAGATTTGGATGGACTGCCGGTTATCCACGTGAGAAATATTCCGCTTTCAAACTCGTTTAACCGTTTTTGCAAGCGTGCAATTGATATTGTAGGTGCGCTGCTTTTAATTATCCTGTTCTCCATTCCGATGGCAGTGGTGGCAGCGATTATTAAAATCACATCGCCGGGACCACTTATTTTCAAGCAGGAGCGTGTCGGTCTTCACAATAAGCCATTTAAAATGTTTAAGTTCCGCTCAATGGAAGTGCAGGACGCCTCAAAAGAAAAACAGGCATGGACAGTGCAGAACGACCCCCGCGTAACACCAATTGGCAAATTCATCCGAAAAACCAGTTTGGATGAATTACCACAGTTTTTCAATGTGTTAAAAGGCGATATGAGCCTTGTCGGACCAAGACCGGAGCGTCCGTTCTTTGTTGAAAAATTTAAGGAAGAAATTCCTCGTTACATGATTAAACATCAGGTTCGTCCGGGCATCACCGGCTGGGCGCAGGTAAACGGCTACCGCGGTGATACATCCATCCGCATGCGAATCGACTGTGATTTGTATTACATTGAAAACTGGACGTTAGGACTGGATATTAAAATTTTATTTCTGACAATTTTCAAAGGTTTCGTAAATAAAAATGCATACTAAAATTATGGCGGACTCCAAAGAATATGGAATCCGTCGTTTTTATTCCTGCCAAAACTCTGCAAGCAGTTCTTTCATCTTTTCACAATTCACAACATCAAATGGGTACCATTCCCTCGGGAACAAATCCTGATACTGCTTTTGCATAAACCGCTCATCCAAAAGAAGAATTGCCCCTTTGTCGTTTATTGTACGAATCACGCGTCCACCCGCCTGAAACACTTTATTTACTGCCGGATACAAATAGGCATACGAAAAACCATCCCCTTTTTTCTCCTCATAATAATCCTTAAATAACTCCCTTTCATGGCAGACCATCGGAATCCCGGTTCCTACTACGACCGCGCCAATCAGACATTCTTCTTTCAAATCAATTCCTTCACTGAAAATGCCTCCCATAACGCAGCATCCAATCACGCTTTTGCCTGTTTCCTCAGAAAATGCCTCCAAAAACTCTTCTCTCTCCCGCTCACGCATTTCAGGCATCTGTACAAGAATCTTCTGATTCTCTCTATTAGGAAGTCTTGTTACAATTTCATCCATAAAACGGTACGACGGGAAAAAGAGCAGATAATTTCCCTCCTTTGCTGAGATAAAACTGTCAATGTACGACGCAATCTTTTCGTATTCTGCCGCCCCGCGCCTTGTATATTTTGTCGTCACATCGCGGGCAATCATCACTTTTCTCTGTTCCGGTAAAAATACGGATTTAGCATAAACCGCGGCATCTTCCTTCTCCCCGCCAAGCTGTTCTTTATAGTAGCGGATTGGCAAAAGAGTCGCCGAGAAAAAGATGGTGCTCTGCACCCGTTCCATCACTTCTTTCAGGCAGCCGGACGGGTCCATGCACTGGATTTTAATGCGAAACTTCCGCTCCTCATCATAATCCAGATAAATCCGGTCACTCTCATCAAATTTCTCAAGCACCGCAAGAAACCGGCGGACATCAAAATAAAGCGATAAAATCGTGTCACGCTCTGGCAGTACCGGATATTCTTTTGCCACCAATTCATAATCTCCTGCCACACGAAGAAGAGCAAACTCCAGCGTTCCCGCATCCGAAATCACTTCAAATTCATCGCACTCTTTTTTCCATGCAAGCAGCACACGGTTCGCCGCCTCCAGCGATTTTTCAAATTTCCGCAGTATATAATGTACTTCCGGACGTTTTTCGTGTCGTTCCATCGCCTTCACAATCTTCTTTACTGCAAGAAAATCTTCTTTCACAAGCCTCGCACTATACATTTCCCTGCCGCGCTCCACAAGATTGTGTGCCTCATCCACCAAAAGCACCATATTTCCTTTTTTCTCAGTCGAAAAAAATCTCCGCAGATACACATTCGGATCAAAAACATAGTTGTAATCACAAATCACGGCATCTGCAAAAAGGGCGGCGTCCAACGCCATTTCAAACGGACAAACCTGATGTTTTTCGGCATATTTCTCAATCATATCCCGGCTCATTTTATGCTCATGAATTAACATGTCGTAAACCGCCTCATTCACTCGGTTATAATGCCCTTTCGCACGCTCACACTCACCCGGATTGCAGGAAACCGTGTCCATTACACACATTTTTTCCTTTGCAGTAATCGTTAGGGTTTTAAAAAGCAGTTTTTGTTTTCCAAGCAGTTCAAAACAGTCTTCCGCCACCGTTCTTGTTATCGTTTTTGCCGTCAGATAAAAAATCCGATCGCAAACTTCTTCTCCCATTGCCTTTACCGCCGGAAAGACTGTACTAATCGTCTTCCCTACCCCCGTCGGCGCTTCAACAAACAGCCGCTTTCCTTTTTCCACCGTATGATAAACCATCGCCGCCAGCTCTTTCTGCCCCGGACGATAGGAAAACGGAAAGGTAAGTTCCGTAATGGATGCATCTCTCTGCTTTTTCCAGTCATACTGATAAACCGCCCATTTTTCATATTCATCCATCAAATTCCGAAACCACTGTACAATCTCAATTCGTGAAAAAGTCTCCCGAAACCGCACCACCTGCTCGGTCTCCAGATGACAATAGGTAAGCTGCACTCCGATTTCATCCAGATTTTCATTTTCTGCCACGATATAGGCGTAGCACATTGCCTGTGCCTGATGGATAAACAACGGCTTTTCCAAATCCTGCACCGGCAGATACACGCCCTTAATCTCATCAATCACTGTCAAATCGCCATCGGTAAAAATGCCGTCCGCACGCCCTTCAATTTTCAAGGAAAAATCTTCTTCATATTCGGCACTCTTAAATTTTTGTATTGTAAATAAAGGAACCTCGGATTCATATCCAACGCCCATACTTTTTTGTATTTTTCTGTGAATACGGCTGCCAAGCTGCATTGCCTCTACATTTCTCACACCCGCGCCGCCACTTACAATATCTCCCTCGCGGAAAACAAATTCCACTAGGTTTCTTACGGATATTTTAATCGTCTTTTCTTTGCTCATACCTATAGTATAAAACGAGGATGGCACGGACGCAAGGGGTTAAAATACAATGTTTGCGCCAGAATAGTTGCATTTCCGCTAAAAACATGATACAGTTTAAGAAACAAATTAGAAATCTGAATTGGAGGAAATTATGGCAGATATTAATTATGAAGAATTAGAAGATTTGACACTTACCATGGAAGATGAAGACGGCACAACGACAGAGTGCGAACTTCAGTTTGTGTTTGAATATGATGGACAGGATTATGGTGCTTTTTGTGAGGCAGAGAATGAAACCGGTGAGTTTTATTTCTTCTCCATTGATGGCAGTACAAACTGGAAAGGAGAAACCGAGTTAGAAATTGCGCCGGTCGAAGATGATGCCCTGTTAGAACAGCTTGTCGATGTTTTGCAGCAGATTATTGATTCCGAGATGTCGGATATCGATGTCGAAGATGAGGACGATGCAGAAGAGGATGAAGACGACAGCGTCTGGGATGAATTTATTAATAAAAAATTAGAGGACTAAAAAAGTCCCTTTGTGCAGAGACGGGATATCGCTTCGCGATATATTCTCTCACAAAGGGGCTTTTTTATTTGTTTGTGTACACTTTTCACTGACTAAAATAAAGGGAAAGTTTTTTCTTGAAACTTTTTCCCCTCCCATGACAATATACTTGTGAAAGATGTCTTTTGAGCAAAAGAAAGGAAGATTCATGTGACAAAACAAGAGTTTGATGAATATGTGCAGGCGCAGGGTGCTGACATCCTTCGATTCTGCCGCATGACAACAGCGAGCAAAATAGAGGGGGATGAACTTTATCAAGATACGATGTTGAAATTGCTGGAACAATTACAGCATTTGAATGTTGATAAAAACCTCAAAAGTTACACGCTGTCTGTAGCCATCTTCCTCTGGAAAAATCAAAGAAGAAAATATGCAAGGCGAAAGCGGCTGGCATCCTTTGAAAGTTATGAAGCACAGGATGAGAGCGGCAATTTGAAAGTTATTTCGGCTGACACTAAAACACCGGAGCAAACGGTAGTGCAAAATGAAACCAATGCACTGGTGCAAAAAATGGTTTTTGATTTACCGGAAAAGTACCGCACGGTAATCGAACTATTCTACTCTGCCGATTTAAAAATTTCAGAAATTGCCACTTGTCTGCAAGTTTCAGAAAATACGGTAAAGAGCCGACTGCGCCGCGCAAAAATGATTCTTAAAAAGAAATTGGAGGCTGCCTTATGATGAATGATACTGAATTTGAAAACATCTTAAAACAAGCACTCAGACCGGATATTTCCGATGAGGAAATCCTCATAAAGGAAACTCCGTCTAGGTCAAAAAGGAGGAAAAGCACTATGAGAAAACATCGAATAATACAAAGCGCCATTGCCGCAGCCGCTTGTCTGGCACTTATTTGGGGCATTGGATATAAAACTATTAAACCGGAAAAAGCCCAGAACACAGCCGTCACAAATTCCTTTGTTGTGAAAGTCAACGCAGCAGAAATCAAACACACAAAGAAAAATCAGATGAGGGTCTATGCCAATCCCGGTTATACCTCGATGTGGTGTGGCGGCGAGGCAGGCAAACAGTTTGTTTCCTACAGTATAAATGCCCCGTTGCAGTTTGAGGGAAACAACATTAAAACGGTCACATACCGCATCAATAAGGGGCATTTCTTTGTTACAAAAGCAGAACACTCCAAATATTTCAAGGAGGGCGAATTGTGCAAAGGAAGCTCTCAATCAAATTACCGTTTCTTCACCGTAAACGCAAAAGAAACACCGGAAAAACAGTTTACTGTAAGTATAACCGATGACGACTGTAAAATTTCTTCTGCCGATGCAACGGCACTTTTCGATGGAAAAGCAGAAAGCGATTCAGAATTACACGCAAGAAACAAAGCACTTGGCAATGTTACCATAACCTGCACTGCTACATTTAATGATGGAACACAGAAATCCGTGAATATCAAAGTAAAACACCAGAAATTAACAGGAGCACAAGTTCAAAATTCAAAATTTAACAAAGACAAAAAGTATATCTTCGTTACCTTTGAAGTAGATGCCTAGAACAAGAAGTTCCCTTGTGAGAGACTATAACGCAAAGCGTTATCTCGTCTCTGCACAAGGGAACTCTTTTTTCTATTTCTTTTTCGGCTTTTTGCCACAGTTTGCACAATCGCCATGGCATCCGGAACACATCGAGGAACCACGGTCATGTGCCACATAAGTAATCACAAAGATAGCCGCAACTACAATTAACACAAGAATCAGAACACTAATTGGATTCAAACCAATCCCTCCTTATTTGGCAGCGTTCAGCACAGCAAAATAAGCTGATTTCGCTGCATAGTCTGCTCCAAAGAGCAATGGATAACTCGTTTCTCCTTTGAAATCAGACAACCAGGAATCCCCATCGGTAAGTCCCCAGAAGGTAACACCGGTAATATTGATTTTCTGATTTCTTCTGCTGTCTACCAGCATGTTAAATAATGACTGGTATTTTGTTGCTACACTCTTTTGGTCTGCTGCCGTCCGAAACGTATTGTGAATATCTAACTCCGTCAACTGAATTTCAATCTTGCCCGGATCAATCTGGTTGTACTTCTGAATTGCTACCTTTACCGCAGCAATTGTCGGACTTGTCATGGAGTAATGAGACTGCATACCAACGCCGTCACACAAGCCTTTGTCATACAAGTCTTTTACCACCTGATAAATACGGTCTCTTTTTGCCGCTGCATACTCATTGTAATCGTTTAAGAAAAGTTTCACATCTTTATCTGCATATTTACGGGCAAAAGTAAACGCATCTGTCACATAGCCGGCATCACCATATACTTTATACCAGTTGGATGATGTGCGCATCGTACCATCATCATTGACCGCCTCATTTACAACATCCCATGCATAGACAACACCCGGATAATTTTCCTGGCAGTATGTGAGAACCTTCTTGATATAGCTTTCCATTCGTTGACGCATCACATCCTTAGAAACAAGTGACTTGTCAACATTATAATCTTTATGGAAGAACCATTCCGGCGTCTGACTGTGCCATACAAGCGTATGTCCACGCAGTTTTAATCCGTTATCACTGGCAAGTTTCAATACTTTCTGAAGAATTTCTTCATTAATCAAAACATTGGTGTCGGTTCCGCGTGTCTGATTTTCTTTGCTCAGAAGTGACTCCGGTTTCATCTGGTTTTCCATTGTAATCGAATTAAACTGATTGGTAATCAGTGCCTTCGCTTTTGCGTAGGCTCCGGCTCCCTCAAGCTGCCACGTATTCACCGCTGCACCAATCTTAAAATCTTTGATGTAAGCGGTCTTTAACGTATCACTAAGCACCGGTGCTTTTACCGTAACTTTTACCTTGATGCGCTTGCCGCTGTAGGTCTTTGCACGAACCGTCGTTTTTCCGACATACTGACCGGTTACAACACCTTTGCTTGTAACGGTAGCCACTTCCGGATTGTAAGACTTCCACATCACTTTGTCGTTTGATTTCTTTGGTGAAACTACACCGGTCAATTTCACAGAATCAAATTTATTTAAAACAATGGAATTGACACTCTTTTTGTCTTCGTCCACAATACGAAGTTTCTTTGCCCCCTGCAAAACCGTAACACGGCACTTTAATTTCTTCTTTTTTCCACGGTAGGAAACGGTTGCTGTTATGGTTGCTTTTCCTTTTTTCTTTGCCTTCACTTTACCACGTGAAGAAACACTCGCAATCTTTTTCTTGGATGAACTCCAGCGCACCTTTGCCTTTCCTTTATTTTTCACCTTCAGCGTAACCGATTTTCCGGTTGCCAAGGTAACCGATTTCACATTTAATTTTCCCTTTACAGACGCCTGTGCCTGTTCTGATGCTGTCAGCCCTGCCACTTCAAACATCATTACTCCGGCAAGCACATAAGCTATTGCTTTTTTCACCTTCATCTACCTCGCTTCTTATTTATTTTATTCTTCAGAGCCGGCGAAATTTCATATAAAAATGGTGACGGCTCCGCCTCTTTATGGAAACGCTCTTTCACAAATGACAGATGCAAATATGTTTTTGCACGTGTCATTGCCACGTAAAGCATACGTCTTTCTTCTTCTAAATTTCCCTCTTGAACAGCCTTGCGGTACGGTACAATATCCTCATTTAATGTCGGCACAAACACAACCGGAAATTCCAAGCCTTTGGAGGCGTGCATCGTCATCAATGAAACACCCGGTTCTTCTTTGACCTGCTGCTTCTTCTGCTCCTGCCGTATTTCCTCCAGCGTATCCCCGTAATTTTCTACAAAAGAAAGGAACTCCGGAATGCTCTTTTTGTCGCGTGCCATCTCCTGCATTTCATCCAGCACATCAAACCAGTCATCGGCATTTACATTTCTCTCATCGGCATAAGTCTTCAAAAATTCATCGTAACCAATGCCTTTTCGTATAAAATGAATTGCCGCATAGGGTGAAAGCGATGCCAGATTTTTTAAATCATACTCAAAATTCCAGATTCGCTCTTCCATCCACTCCTGATTTTTCACCGCATAATAGGCACGGAGTTTATCAAAACTTACTTCTGATTCTGTAAAAGCCGTACGGCTTAAGTATCTGACCGGGCGGTTTGCAATCTTTAAAAATTTCTCACGGCTCCGGTTTCCAAGTGCAAGCTGCAAATAGCACATAATATCTTTTGCCATCCAAGTATCAAATAAATTCGGAAGATTTTCCCGCATGGTAAATGGAACTCCATGTTCCATCAGTTTCCCGGCCAGCAAACGCATCTGCATATTCGTCCGAAATAACACCGCCATCTCCTGATACGCAATGCCTTCTTTCTGATACATCTGTATCTGTGCCACAATCTTCTCGGCTTCATCCGGTAAATTCTCGCATTTTTTCATATGCACCGGCTGTTCCTTGCCCTTGTTTGCAACAATATGTTTTTCGTACCGTTCATTATTTTTTCCAATCAGCCGTTCTGCCGCTTTCATAATCTCATCCGAACAACGGTAATTTACGCCAAGCACAATCTGTTTTGTGTCCGGGAAGCGTTTCGGGAAAGAAAGCATGATACCCGGCTTAGCACCGCGGAATCCATAGATTGACTGGTCATCATCCCCGACAATAAACAGATTATTCTCCGGTTCTGCCAACATACAAACCGTCTCGTACTGCAAACGGTTGATATCCTGAAATTCATCAATCAGTAAATACCGAAACTGTGCCTGCCAGCGTCTGCGGATATCTTCTCTCTCTTTTAGAAGCTGATATGTATATACTACCATATCATCAAAATCAAGACAACGGTGTCTTTGTAGTTTTTCCTGATATCCCCGGTACATTTTCTGAAAAATTTCAGCGGAACACGCCGAGGAAAAATAGCAGTCTATCTCGATTCCTTCCCCTTTTACACGGCTGATTTCTTTTTCAATATCGGAAAGAAATTCCTTTTTATCGTCCACCTCGTATCCGGTTTCATTGAGTGTTTCTTCCAGAAAACGGTATTTTAATGCCGGAGTTGCAATGTCTTTTACCTCATAATGGTACGCCAGCCGCAAAATCTGAAAAAAAACAGAATGGAACGTTCCAAATCTGACTGGCAGACGCCGTCCACCCGTCATCATTTCAAAACGTTCCTTCATCTCCACTGCCGCTGCTTTTGAAAATGTTACAACAAGAATTTGTTCCGGCTTAACTCCATATTCATCAATCAATGCTTTCACACGATTGGTAATAACATAGGTTTTTCCTGCACCGGGACCCGCTAATACCATAGCAGGTCCATCCCGGTGCATAATTGCCTCTTTTTGTTCTTTATTGCACTCCATTAAGCAACTCAATTCCTTTTCTAATTCGCTTTAATGACTCTTCTTTTCCAAGAATGTCCATAATCTCATAAGCACCACCCGGTGTCATCTGTTTACCGGAAACCGCTGTACGAAGCGGCCACAGTGCCAATCCATTCTTACATTCTTTTTCAGCCACATAATCCTTTACTACTTTTTCTACATTCTCAAATGAGAAATCCGGTAATGCTTCTAATCGTGGAAGCATCTCGTTCAATACTTCCAATGAATTTTCACTGTTTGTTTTCATTTTCTTATGAGTGTACATTGCCACATCATATTCCGGCAATTCTTCAAAGAAATCAATCTTCTCCGTAATATCCGGGAATACTTCAATTCGTGTTTTTACCAAATCCGCAATTTTTTTCAAATCCAAATCTTTGGTAATCACTTTTTTGATAATCGGAAGTGCATGTTCATAATACGCATCATCGGACATCGCCTTGATATATTCACCATTCATCCAGCGAAGTTTCACAATATCAAATACTGCCGGTGATTTATTAATTCTATGATAGTCAAACACTTCTTCCAATTCTTTCAAGCTGAAAATCTCACGGTCATCCGCCGGACTCCAGCCAAGTAAAGCAACATAGTTTACAATTGCTTCCGGCAGAAAACCAAGTTCTACCAAATCCTCAAAGGAAGAATCACCACGGCGTTTGGATAACTTTTTATGCTCCTCATCCGTAATAATCGGACAATGAATATAGGCTGGCACTTCCCATCCAAAAGCCTCATACAGGCGATTGTACTTCGGTGCGGAAGACAGATACTCATTTCCACGGACAACATGTGTAATCTCCATCAAATGGTCATCAATTACATTGGCAAAGTTATAGGTTGGATAACCATCTGACTTAATCAGAATCATATCATCCAATTCATCATTTGGTGCTGTAATTTTTCCATAAATTACATCATCAAAGGATGTTTCTCCTTCCGTCGGGTTGTTCTGGCGGATAACATACGGCACACCTGCTGCCAGATTTGCCTCAATTTCCTCTTTGGTCAAGTGAAGACAATGTTTGTCGTACTTTGCAGCCTTTTCCCCTCTTGCTTCTGCTTCATCATGAAGTTTCTGCAGTCTTTCCTTTGTACAAAAACAGTAATAAGCCTCTCCTTTTTCTACGAGTTTTTTCGCATACTCAAGATATATACCGGTTTTTACACGCTCGCTCTGTACATAAGGGCCATAGCCGCCATCTTTGTCCGGACCTTCGTCATGCTTAAGTCCTGCCTGGTCCATCGTTTTATAAATCAAATCAAGAGCACCTTCAACATAACGCTCCTGATCGGTATCCTCAATACGTAGAAGGAAATCTCCGCCTTCATGTTTTGCAATCAAGTACTCATATAACGCTGTTCTTAAATTGCCTACATGCATTTTACCGGTCGGGCTCGGTGCATATCTTGTTCTAATTTTTTTACTCATTGTCTTCGTTCTCCTTTAATCTTATTACATCTGGTCTAAATATGCTTTCAGACACGCAACGGTGCCATCAATTCCGCACAAGTCACTACGAATAGCAAAATCATAATTAAGCACGTTATCCCAGCGTTCACCAGAGTGATACTTATAATAGTTCGCTCTGCTTTTATCTTTTTTCATAACCATTTCTGCTGATTTTTCTTTCGGAATTCCCTCTACCTCAATCGCACGTTTAATGCGGAAATCGAGTGTTGCGCGAATAAACAGATTGACTACATTTTCCTGATTTTTCAAAATGTAATCCGCACATCTGCCAACAATTACGCAAGGACCTTCTTTTGCCACATTGCGAATTACCTTCGACTGCGCTAAGAAAATACGGTCATCTAACGACAAACCGGAAAATCCGACATCCTGACTGGAAAATACATTCATTCCCATCGCAATGGAATAAAGCAGACTGTTGCTTGCTTTATCTTCTGCGCGCTCAAAAGCCGCCTCTGCAAAACCGGTGTCTTTTGCCGCACGAGAAATGATTTCATTATCATAAAATGGAATTCCATAAGCCTCTGCTAACTTCTTTCCGATTTCTCTTCCCCCACTGCCAAACTGTCTTGTAATCGTAATTATTTTATTCATGATAATCCCCGCCTTTCTGTAAAAAAGAACTCTTTTTTATACTTTCTATTTTACCATTTTAGCAGAGATTCGCAAGCGGTTTTTGTGCTTTAGGGACTTATATTCTGTTAAAAAAAGTTATCAATTCCGTCCGCAATTCCCTTGACAATCTTCTTCTGATAAGAAGCTTTTGCCATCTTTCTATCCTCGCTTGGATTACTCATAAAGCCCATTTCCACAATTGTAACCGGAACTTTACACCAGTTGATGCCTGTCATGCTGTTCGTGTACATAACACCACGGTTCTTTGCTCCTGTCGTTTTACACATTGCTTTTAAAACCTTTTTGGAGAGTTTCTGGCTTGCCTTACGGTTTGCTTTTGTCATATAACGGTTATTAGACGCCGGTGCTATCGTCAGTGCCCCTTTGACACTCGAGCTTCCCGCACTGTTTGCGTGAATTCGGATAAAAGCGTCCGCTTTGTATTTGTTCGCTACTTTAGCACGCTGCACATTTGACATACGGACATTATTTTTAGTACGCACCATGATTACTTTATAACCACGATTTACCAATTCTTTCTGTAACTTTTTAGCCACCTGAAGATTCAATTTATATTCCGGCAGATGTGTCACACAGCCACTCGCTCCTCCGGTCACCTTTGCCTTTCTCTGACTTGAGCCCGGTCCAATCGGCTCCGTTGCACTCATCGCACGAATCTGGTGTCCTGCATCAATTACAATCACTTTCTGTTTTTCTTCTGCCTGTGCTGTCTTTGTCTTTGCTGCTCCCGTCACACAAAGGGATAACAAAAGCACTGCTGACAAACACATAGAAATAATTCGTTTCATCCTGTTCCTCCTATTTTGCTGCTTATCCATTTTCTTAATTTTTTTCGTGATACAAAAGCCTTGTACCGCATAAAAAAGTGTATCATATCACGCCCTATCTGTAAAGAAACATCGACAGCGTATCACGCCACTCATTTTCCTTAAAACAATCATGACCACCAGCTCAGCTGGTGGTTTCCTCTGCGGCTATAAGCCTGT